>PKQU01000145.1 GCA_017577925.1 Bacillota bacterium | reverse complement strand
GAACATTTCTGCGGTAAGCTTGTTCATAGGCGGTCGCGAGCCTCCTTCGGGATGTGGTGTGCTTAACTATCCCTTGGCTCGTCGACCGCCTTTTCCTCTTAGAACCCACACTTTTTAGCGTAGAGCCAAATCAAACTTGACGTCCGGTCGGGAAGCGTGATAAAGTGTAGAAGAAGTAAACGTATAACGGAACAGGAACGGATGGGAACCAAGCAGAAGCACCCGCTGCTTCTCACCTGATCGGCGCTCGGCGGAGCAGCTGACAGGTTCGCGCGTACGAATCCTCGCGATGTTGCCTGGAGTCGGCGGGTGGCGTTCGCCCGCCGATTTTTGATTTGAGTTTTTCCTGGAGGTGGCAAGCAATTAGCAAGGAATTTTTGGTCAACGAACAGATCCGCGCACGGGAAGTCCGTTTGATTGGGCCGGACGGCGCACAGCTGGGCATCAAGCCGTTTCGCGAAGCCTTGCGCATCGCGCAGGATATGGGCCTCGATTTGGTGAACGTGGCGCCGCAGGCCAAACCGCCCGTTTGTCGCATCATGGATTACGGCAAATTCAAGTACGAGCAAAGCAAAAAGGAGCGGGAGGCCCGCAAGAAGCAAAAGGTTGTCCAGATCAAGGAAGTGCGCCTGACGCCGAACATTGAGGAGCATGACCTGCAGACCAAATTGCGCAACGTGCGCAAGTTTCTGGAAATCGGGGACAAGGTGAAGTTGACGATTCGCTTCCGCGGGCGGCAGATTACCCATGCCGAATTGGGGCAGCAGGTACTCGACCGCCTGGCTAAGGAAGTTGAAGATATTGGCGTCATCGAGCGCAAGCCTGTGCTTGAAGGACGCCAGATGATCATGATTCTCGCGCCGAAAACGCCAAAAGGATAGGAGGAATCACCATGCCCAAAATGAAGTCGCGGCGCGCTGCAGTGAAGCGCTTTAAAAAGACGGCTACGGGGAAAATCAAGCACTATCGGGCCTACAAGAGCCACCTCAATGAATGGAAACCGGCCAATCGCAAGCGTCGCCTGCGTGGCTCGGCCATTGTCAGCAAGGGCGATGCCAAGCGCATCAAGCAGTTGATCGCCTACCTGTAAACGCTCCGTACACGTTTTGATTCGCCAAGGGATGTGCGCAACGTAAAGGAGGGATTACGATGCCGCGCGTAAAAGGTGGACCATATACGCGCCGTCGTCGGAAAAAAATCTTGAAGATGGCTAAAGGGTACTTCGGGTCGAAGCATGCCCTGTACCGCACCGCGAAGCAGCAAGTGATGAAGTCGCTGATGTACGCCTACCGCGACCGTCGTCAGCGCAAGCGCGACTTCCGCAAGCTGTGGATCACGCGCATCAATGCGGCGGCGCGGATGAACGGCCTGTCCTACAGCAAGTTCATGCACGGCCTGAAGTCGGCCGGCGTGGCCATCAACCGCAAGATGCTGGCCGAGCTGGCCGTCAACGACCAGAAGGCCTTTGCCGAGCTGGCCAATCTGGCCAAGCAAAAGCTGAACGCGTAACGCTCGAGAACCAGAAGCGGCACCCTCGACGTACCGAGGGTGCCGCTGTTTTCTTTTGGCCCGTTGGGCGCTACCGGATCACGTCGGTGGGTAAGGGTCCGTAACGAATATGGTATCCTCAAGGAAAAGCCCTGCGCAGAACCGGAGCGAAGGAGGACCGAGCGATGACCTGGCGATTCGACACCCGCGTCGTCCATTTCCGCCCCAAAGGTCTGGAGCGCGAGACCCCCAAGGCGCCGCCGATTTACCAAACGTCGGCCTTTGTCTTTTCCAATCTCGAGGAGCTGGAGGCGTACTTTACCGGCGAGCGGCCGTACCTGTACACGCGGTATCGGAACCCCAACGCTGACGACTTCGCCCGTGGCGTGACCGCGCTGGAGGGCGGCGAGGACGGGGCGGCGGCAGCGTCGGGCATGGCGGCGATCCTGGCCGCGACGCTGGCCGCTGTGAAACCCGGGGAGCGCATCCTGTGCCCGGAAGAGGTGTACGGCGGGACGTACCTCTTGTTCACACGCGAACTGGCGCGCCTCGGCATCGGCGTCGACTTCGCACCGGCGCAGGATGTGGACGCCTTTGCTCGCGCCTTTACGCCGGCCACACGCCTCGTGTTTCTGGAGACCATCTCCAACCCGCTCCTCCGCGTACCGCCGCTCCCAGAGCTGGCCGCCCTCGCCCGGAAGCGCGGTGCTGTTGTTGTGGTGGACAACACCTTTGCTACGCCGTACCTGGCGCGGCCCCTCGAGTGGGGCGCCCACCTCGTCGTGCACAGTGCGACGAAGTTCCTCGCCGGTCATGGCGACGTGACGGCGGGGGTGGTGGTCGGCGAAGGGCGCTTCGTAAAGCGGGCGCGGGAGATCATCGCCGCATACGGATGCCACCTGAGCCCCTTTGAGGCGTGGCTGGCCGCACGGGGTCTGAAAACCCTGTCCGTGCGCATGGAACGGCATTGCCAAAACGCCGCCCGGGTGGCGCGTTGGCTTTCCGAACACCCGGCTGTCGCACGTGTCTTCTATCCCGGGCTTTCCCACGACGAGGATCGCGTTCACACCCTTCTCGGCGGGCGCGGCGGGGCGCTGGTCACCTTTCGCCTGCGCGAGGGGGCGAACGTGCGGGACTTTTTCCGCGGCTTGGCCTGGATCAAGCTGGTTCCCACCCTGGCCGGCGTGGAGACCACGGTGGCCCACCCGGCTTCCACGTCGCATCGCGCCATCCCTCCGGCGAAGCGGCGCGCGCTCGGTGTGACCGAAGGAGTGGTGCGTGTTTCCGTTGGCCTGGAGGATCCTGCTGACATTTGCGAGGAGCTGGCGCGGGGATTAGCGGCAGCGGAAGGAAACGGCGAAAGGACGATGCCATCCGATTGACAACCGGTTCTTTTTGCGGTACAGTACGGATAACAACAACCGCATATTCTTGGAAAATCCGGACCTTTTCTTATCCAGAGAGGTGGAGGGACTGGCCCGATGAAACCTCGGCAACCGGCTTGCCGTCTGTGGGCAAGCAGCGGTGCCAACTCCTGCGGAAACGCCTGGCGTTTCCGAGAGATGAGAAAAGGCCGAGCCGATACCCGTGTATCGACAAGGCCTTTCTCGCGCAGAGAAAGGCCTTTTTTCATCCGCGCGGTGCTTGGGTTTGGCGGTTCGAAACGGGCGGCCGGTAAGGAGCGGGAAAGGAGCGACGTGGGGATGGTGTATCACGTTCACCGATTGCGGGAGAAGCTGCGGTTGGGGAAGTTTGTCGTCACGGCGGAGGTGGAGCCGCCAAAAGGGTCCGACCCGACCCCCACGCTGGAAAAGGCCAGTCTGCTGCGCCACGTGGTTGATGCGCTCAATGTGGCGGACTGCCCGATGGCCAACCTGCGCATGAGTCCCATCGCCCTGGCCCACATCTTGCAGGATGATTTGGGGATCGAGGCCATCTTTCACCTGACGTGCCGGGACCGCAACGTGCTCGGGTTGCAGGCCGAGTTGCTCGGGGCGGCGGCCCTTGGCGTGCGGAACATTCTCACGCTTACGGGCGACGCGCCGGAACGGGGCGATCATCCCATGGCCACGGGCGTGTTCGACGTTGACGCGGTGGGGCTGATCCGGCTGGCGTCCACGCTGAACGCGGGGCGCGACGTGAACGGCAACCGCCTCGAGTCGCCCCCGGAGTTTTTTATCGGGGCAGCGGCCAACCCCGGAGCGGAAGACCTGGCGCGGGAAGTTCGGCGGCTCGAGGAGAAGGTGGCCGCCGGGGCGGCGTTTGTCCAGACCCAGCCGATTTATGACGTCGAGACGGCCGAGCGGTTTTTGGAAGCGACGCAGCACTTGGACGTACCCATTCTGTTTGGGCTCATGCCGCTGAAAAGTTACAAGATGGCCTGTTATCTGAACGAGAACGTGCCCGGCATCACCATACGCGAGGAGGTGTTGCGGCGGGTAGAGCGTGGCGGACGGGAGGAAGGGGTGGCCGTGGTGCGCGAGTTGTTTGAGGCGTTGCGCGGTTTTGCCCACGGTGTGCACCTGTTCCCCCTCGGCGACGTGACGATGGTGCATGAGATCCTCGGCGTGCCCGTTCCGGCGTTACGGCGCATTGTCGGGATAAACCGATAGGCCTACTGAGAAATTCGGTCTTGACAGGCCGGAAGCAAGGCGCTAAGATGGAATCAAAATTATTCATTCCCATCTGAATACACGGATTTTCACCAATCCACTGATCTTTCCTGTAACGCTCCACAACCGCATACGGATGGAAACGGCTCTTATCCAGAGAGGCGGAGGGACTGGCCCGATGAAGCCCGGCAACCGGCCAGCCGTTTGTCGGCGGGCACGGTGCCAACTCCTGCAGAGGGATCCCCTCTGAGAGATGAGAGCTTCGTAGGCGAAGCCTCCTCTTTCAGAGAGGAGGCATTTTTCGTGTCGCTCCCCTGGGCGGGCGCCACGTTTGGGGCCGTTGCCCATGCCCTGCGGCGGTGCACAGGCGGACACCCGGTGCAATAAGGTAAAAGGGCAAGGGCGCCATCTAGAGGGAGCGCGCAGTCGGGAAAACCACGGAAACAGGAGGCGTAGGTAGGGTGGAAGCGGTGCGCATCGAGTGGACCCCGGAAGGAATCGCCAAGCTGGCGGATTGGTGGGAGGAAAAGACGCCCCAGGAGCTTTTGGCCCTGGCGGTGGAACGCTTTGGCACGAAGGTGGCGCTGGCCTGTAGTTTCGGTGCCGAGGATGTGGTCCTCGTCGACATGCTGGTGAAGATCAATCCGGAAGTGCCGATTTTCTACCTGGACACCGACAAGCATTTCCGCGAGACCTATGAAA
>PKQU01000144.1 GCA_017577925.1 Bacillota bacterium | reverse complement strand
CGACCCAGCGGAATGAAGCCGGCCAGACCGGCGGCGAACAGCCCCGTGATCCACGTGTTGATGTGCGGCGTCTTAAAACGCGGGTGGACGCGGGAAAACATACGCGGGAGCAGACCATCGCGCGACATCGCGTAAAAGATGCGCGTCTGCCCGTAGGTCATCACGAGCATCACCGTGGTAATGGTGACCACCGCCGAAGCGGAGATGATGCCGGCCAGCCAGTTCTGCCCCACCGTCTCCAGGGCAAAGGCCACCGGTGCGCTGTTGTTCAGCTCGGTGTACGGAATCATTCCGGTAAGCACGGCGGCCACGGAGATGTAAAGGAGCGTGCAGATGGCCAGCGAGCCAATGATCCCGATGGGCAGGTCGCGCTTCGGATTTCGCACCTCTTCGGCCGCCGAGCTGACAGCGTCAAAACCGGCGTAGGCGAAGAAGACGACGGCCGCGCCGCTAAACACGCCCGCCCATCCGAAGGGCATGAACGGCGTCCAGTTCTCCGGCTTGACGTAGAAAGCGCCGACAAAAATGAACAGGAGCACGATGGCGATTTTCAGGAACACAATGAGGTTGTTGAACCGGGCGCTTTCCTTCACGCCGCGGGTGAGCAGCCATGAGAGAAACAGGATGATCAGCACCGCCGGCAGGTTCACGATGCCGCCCTGGGATGGATCCTTCACCAGGACGTCCGGCAGCGCCAGTCCAAACCCGCTCAGGAGGGACTGGAAGTAGCCGGACCACCCGACGGCCACGGCGCTGACGGCCAGCGTGTACTCGAGGATGAGATCCCAGCCGATGATCCAGGCTAGGAATTCGCCCAGGGTGGCGTAGGTGTAGGTGTAAACGCTCCCCGAAACAGGGACGGAGGACGCGAACTCCGCGTACGACAGCGCGGCGAAGGCGGGGCGAGACCGGAGAGGATGAACGAAAGGATCAGTGCGGGACCAGAATACTGGGCTGACACTACGCCCGTGAGGACAAAGATTCCCGTTCCGATGATGGCGCCGATGCCGAGCAGCACCAGGTCTAAGGCGCCAAGGGCACGTCGCAGCGACGTTTTTTCACCTTCTTGTAGCAGGTGGGCAATCGGTTTCTTGCGCCATAAGCTCATGCTCCTCTTACCTCCAAAATTTTTTGAGTATTATTGGTTTTAATGAAGAGAATCATATGAAAGATATTTACATCATATCTGAAAGTGCTTTCATGAGTCAATATTTTTTGATCGGTGAATTTTACCGTCGTTCTTTCGTTTTCTCATTGAATGGCGCTCCCACGGCGCGGTATGCGAAATGCAAACTCGTGTTGCGGAGGGACTCGCGCGTGATCCCGCGGATCATGTACGAAAGAAGGCCGCGTGCGTTCCGCAGTCATCGAACGAGGCGGAAGGCGAGGGGAGGGGGAATCGCGTTCTCGGCGGCATTGCCATGGCATATCGTAGACGATGGATGAAACGGCGACGCGGCATAGGGTATGCACGGGGGGTACAGCGATGCCGATCGCGGAAATTCTGCCAACGATCTTGCAAATTCTCAAGAATCCTCCGCCATGGTTTGGGGATGCGTTGGGCGTGATCTGTTGCGTCTTTCTTTTTCTGGCATTATGGGATATCAGAAAAAAGACATTACGCGCGTACGAAAAATTATCCACAAGGGAGGAGAGGCTATTGAAAGACTTAAATGATTTGCGTAATGATGTTGATTCTGCTGAGGTCATCAGCAAAGCGGAACATATTATTCAGCGGGCGGTGGAGTCCTTGGCGTCCGATGTGAAGCAACTTGCCGGGGAGCGGCACAGATGCGGTTTTTGGGTATACATTGCAGAAACGAACACGCTAAACCTCATCACGGCGAGTTCGGGCTTTCCTCCGAACTACATCGGGAAGAATGAACAAGGACAAGTCCATTGTCGGACGTGCATTCCGAACCGGCGAGATTGAAAATGTGTCGAATGTCCATGAGGATCCGGAGTGGGAACCCAACCCTCAATCCAATAGTCCCTATACGGCCCTCATCTGTATTCCGATTGCCGATATTGGGGTCCTGACCATTGATGCGCTGAACCCCATGTCCCGCGATCACGAATTGATTGGCGAAGTGTACTGTAAGGTGATTGAGGGAGCGGTAATTGAACTAACCCAAGCCCTTCCCCATATCGTAAAGAAGGAGACCGTTGACTCTTGAGAGAGTATTTTTTATTTTTCTAGGGAGGGATAAAGTGTTGAAAATTCCCTCACTGAGTCGGTTGTTATTGCTTCATGCAGCCGCCCGGATTGCCCAGAATCGCGGGTTAATTAACAAAAAACAGTACGCAGATATCATCGCAAACATTCAAAACCATTCGGGTGCAGCGACGGAATCGGGTAAGGAAACAAAGACGAAAATGCTGAAGTAGATCACGATTGAGCCCTTCATCAATGATCCCGTTGAGCACCGTATCGAAGATGGGGATGGGCAGCTCGACATTCGGCAGCCCTGTCCAATCCGCCGATGCCGTAGATGGCGACCACAGCGTTTCCTGGCCGGACAAGCAGTATTCACATTCGCCACACGCGGAGGAAAGCCACGGAATCCCGACCCGGTCGCTCATGTTGAGGGAGGTGTGGATTTCCGGATTTTCTCTTATCCAGGAAAGGGGAGAGTAAGGTGGAGACGATCGCGATCCGTGAGCTGTCGACGGAGGACGAGTGGCGACAGGCGTTTCCCGTCTTGCGCCAACTGCGCCCCCATTTGGACGAGGCCACCTACCTCGCGTCCGTGCGCGAGATGCGCGAGCAGGGGTATACCCTCTTCGGCCTGTTTTGCGGGAAAGAGCTGGCCGCCGTCGCCGGGGTCATCCGGCTCACCAACCTGTATTACGGGCGGCATGTGTGGGTTTACGACCTGGTGACGCGGGAGGACCGGCGATCCCGCGGGTACGGGGAGGCGCTGCTGCGCCACATCCACGAGTGGGCGAAGCGGTGCGGCTGTGGGGTTGTCGCGTTGTCTTCAGGCCTCCAGCGTACGCGGGCCCACCGGTTTTACGAGGAGAAGATGGGATACGAAAGGACCAGTTACGTGTTCAAGAAGACGCTCTAACATGGCGGAGATCCACGACCTTCCGTTTTCCGTTGCACCTGTGCGGGGGGGTTAGAGACGGCCGAGGCCAGGGGGCGTGCTGCGCACGAAAGGGCCTGCGGTTTGGCCGGGAATGAGGGGCAGAACGGCGGCGCATACTACGGACAACGTTTGCATGAGGAGGAACGGGTATGCGTCCCGATGAACGGCACAACATGGGGCACGAGGGGCCGGCTGCGCCGCGCGGCGTAGCGGGAACGGGCGAACGCTACGAAGCAGACCAACCGGAACCGCCTCAGCCGCAACAGCCGCCGATGGCACCGGCCCCGCCGGTGGTCGGCACCCTTCAGGCCTTGGGGCAGACCAACGTCCCACAACTGGAAAGCAACATCTACTGCCTGACCATCATTGGGCAGATCGAGGGCCATCTGCAACTTCCCCCCCACAACAAGACGACCAAGTACGAACACATCCTCCCGCAGCTGGTTGCCGCCGAACAGAATCCCCACATCGAGGGGATCCTCATCCTCCTGAACACCGTCGGCGGAGACGTGGAGGCGGGGTTGGCCATCGCCGAGTGCATCGCGTCCTTGACCAAGCCAACGGTATCCCTCGTGCTGGGTGGCGGACACAGCATCGGCGTGCCCATCGCCGTGGCGGCGGACCATTCGTTCATCGCCGAGACAGCCACAATGACCATTCACCCGATCCGCCTCACCGGCTTGGTAATCGGGGTGCCGCAGACCTTCGAATACATCGACAAAATGCAGGAGCGTGTCGTCCGGTTTGTGGCCCGCCACTCCAAGTGCTCGGAGGAACAGTTCAAGGAGCTGATGTTCAAAACGGGGGAGCTGACGCGCGACATCGGTACCAACGTGATCGGGCCGGATGCGGTCAAATACGGGCTAATCGATGCCGTCGGCGGACTGGGCGAGGCCATCGCGGAGCTTAACCGGCGCATTGAGGCGCACCGCGAGAAACGGAAACGGGACGTGACGGTGCAATGATTCACTACGCGGCGCTTCCATTGGAGCTCGTCTTTGAAGGGGTTGAAACCTACCGGCCCGACCTGGTGGAAACCCGTGTGGGCGGGGTGACGATGCTGATCGAGCGGACCGGTCCCGCGGAGGGGCGCATTGTGCGCCTCATCAGCCCGAACCCGCAGGATTTCCTGAACCCGCAATTCGCGCCCGGCACCATGGTGCGGTTTGCTCCGCAGTGGGGATAAAACCTGCGGTTCCGGTGGCGTGGTATTCAATGGTATACTAAGGACGAGCGATTCCCAAGAGCAGCCGCTTCCAGACGGCTGCTCTTTGTGCATCAAGGGCGGTGAGAGCGAACGTGCGGAGCGCGAAAAACGAAAAACGCCCGCGGGAACGGGCGGGCGAGGTGATTCGCCTGGAACTGGCGGCCCTATTGGTGCTGCTGTTGTCCGTCGTGACGTTGGGACAGTTCGGCGCCGTGGGGCGCGCGCTCACCTATTTGTGCCGCGTATTGGTGGGGACGTGGAACGTGGTGCTGCCCCTGGCGGGCATCGCCGCGTCACTGTATGCCATGGTGCGTTTGCGCTGGCCCAAGGGGCTTACCCGGCGCCGCGCCGGCATCCTGCTCCTGTTCGGGTGCCTGCTCGTCAGCACGCATATCCAGTTGTTCGACGCGCTGTCGGACAACGGGCGTTTCCCCACGTCCATCGTCGCGGCGACGGCCAAGCTGGTGTGGGCGGAGCGCAGCAGCGACGTTCCGACCGACATCGGCGGCGGGATGGCGGGGGCCATCGGTCTCGC
>PKQU01000143.1 GCA_017577925.1 Bacillota bacterium | reverse complement strand
TCGCACGTGCCACGTGTTTCTGGGACGCGATGTCAACGGCTACGATGAGCGTGGAATCGTTAATGGTGGCAAGCTTGCGATTTTGTGCTATCATAGGGGTACTACCTCCTGATTTTCGTGGTGGTGGATTCTTTCGACACCACCACGATATCAGGAGGTTTTCGTTTTGTTCAAACCCCCGTTTGTTTCATTACAGGAATGCTCATAGTTGCGCATTTCCATCCTTGACGGTACAACCAAAAGGAAAGGGTCGCCCCGAGTACCTCACCGGCGAGCGACACGAAAAACCCGTTTACCGATCCAAACACGACGGCATTGGCGCCCGAAAGGAAAACGGACGGCATGTACCCGGGGGAGGTACGCATTGTCAAAAACATCGTTGACAAAGGCCTCGTGTTCGTGGTATGGTGGACAGGGTAATACCCTAAGGGGGTATTAACGGATGAACCAGGCAAGTGACAAAGCAGCCTTGTTGCGTCGCCTGCGGCGTATTGAAGGACAGATCCGTGGCGTGCAGAAAATGATCGAGGAAGATCGGTACTGTGTTGACATCCTCACGCAGCTGGCGGCCATTCGCGCAGCGACCAACGCGGTCGGCCTGGCCATCTTGGAGCGGCACATCCGGGGGTGCGTGCAGAACGCGATTCGGCAGGAGCAAGGCGATGAGATGATCGACGAACTGCTGGATGTGATCCAATCGTTCATTAAATCCTCGTGAACCCGACGCGCGACCGTAAAAAACAGCATCGCGCCAGCCGATACATAACAAATGGGAGGAACGAGCAGGGGGTAGGGGGCGAAGGAGGAAGAGAACCGGAATGGATCCGTGGTTGTGGTTCAAAAAGCGGAAGTCGGTGAAAAGGCGCCGGTGGACAACGATTTTATTTTTTTGGGTGTGGGTTGTATGGACGGGGACCCTGGTACTGCCTGGGTGGGCATCCCTGGCCGCCGCGTCATCGACGAGTGAGGGCGGCCAGGTGGATCATCCGCCACCGCCGACGATCACGGCGCAGGCGGCGGTGCTCATCGAGGCGGTATCAGGGCGCGTCCTCTTTGCAAAGAACAAGGATCAGCCCATGTATCCGGCCAGCATTACCAAAATTATGACAGGGATCGTCGCGCTGGAAGTAGGGCGGCCCGACGAAATGGTCACGGTGTCCAAACATGCGCGGGCAGCAGACGGAACGCGGGTGTACCTGGCCGAGGGGGAGCAAAAGCCGCTCCTCGACCTTGTGTACGCCGCGTTGGTCAACTCCGGTAACGACGCGGCCATCGCCATCGCCGAACACGTCGCGGGGAGTGAGGAGGCGTTCGCCGCGATGATGAACGAAAAGGCGCACGCCATCGGTGCGCAGCATACCCATTTTGTGAACGCGAGCGGCCTGCACGACCCGCAGCATGTGACAACCGCATATGATATGGCCCTGATTGCACAGTACGCCATGCGGAATCCGACGTTCCGCGCGATCGTTCAGACGAAACGCAAACCGTGGCACGGGCAGGAGTGGCAGTCGGAGCTCGTCAACCACAACCGTCTGTTGTGGGAGTATCCCGGAGCCACCGGGGTCAAAAACGGCTTTACATCGAAAGCCCGCTTTACGTTGGTCGCGTCGGCAGAGCGCAACGGCGTGTCGCTCATCTCGGTCGTGATGGGGGCAAATTCGGCGTCCACGTTGTACCGGGAGACGAAGGTACTCTTGGATTACGGCTTTGCCGTCGCCCCCAACCTTCCACCTGCCCCCTGGGTGCTTGCCGAGAACAGTATGGTGACCAAACAGATAGCGAAATCCGTCGTTCGCGCTTCCTCGGCCGGAGCGGATGAGGCGGAAAACGATGGCTGGAAGCAGTGGGTTTCCGCTGTAAAGGAACGGATCGGGAAATGGCTTGTGGGGATGGTGCTGCTGATGCTGTGCGGGGTCGGGATCGGGTTGTTGGTGCGGGCGTGCCTGGGGCGTCTTCTCGTAAGGCGTCGCCGCCGGCGGATGTGGGTTTCCCGCTGGGGACCGGATTCTCGACATTTTCCCCCTCGTCACCATCTGTAGTGTCAGTCCGCATCGGAAGCGTTTTTGAGTATAAAACGACTGCGGGGTGCACAGGTCACCCCGCTTCTGTTTTTCCTCTCTAGTTTACATAATGTATATTATAGGACGTAAAAAAGGTGCGAGAAAAAACCTCGGCGTTTGTCTCAAACAAAGAGTTCACTCTATATTTTGAGACGAAAAAGGAAAGCGCGAAATGAGCGGTATCGATTTCATTTCGTACACGTTTCGTCTGGGTCTGCGCGTTTACGGTTCCGAGGATTCGGGATTGTGGGTTTCGCGATACTCCTGATACCGCCGGTGGACCGTCGCCTTGGAGACGTCATACCCTAGGCCGCGCAACGTGGCGGCAATTTCGGCGAACGTCAGTCCGTGTTGTTCCCGCAGGCGCACCACTTCCTCCACCGGCACGTCGAGCCGCGTGCGTCCGGCGTGTGCGCCGCGGTTCTTCAGGTTGTCCTCCGGCCGGTAGCCGGCGGCCATGGCCCGGCGGATGCCGCGGGAAATTTTGCGGTTCATCAGGCGCCGCTGGTATTCCTCAACCTCGGCCAAGATCTTGATGACGAGCCCGTCCATCTCCGACAGGACAATTTCTCCCTGGTGTTCCAGGGTGTACACTTTTGCGCCCATGCGGAAAAGCTGGTGGAGCACCGCGATTTTGGTGTGACCGCGCCCGATGCGCGTCTCATCCTGGATCACGACGCCGTCGGCCTGCCCGTCTCGCACCAGGGACAGGAGCCGAAACAGCCCGTCTCGCTCCACGTCGTACCCGCTGGCCTGCTCGGCGATGCGCTCGACGATGGTCCAACCCTGTTCTCGGGCAAACTGCTCCAACTCCGCGATCTGGCGGGCCAAGCTGGTCGCCTGTTCCGCTTTTTCCGTGCTGACGCGCGCATACAGCACCACGCGCATGCTCCTCTCCCCTCCCCTTTCGCGCCATCACGGCATGCTCTTCCTTCTTATTGTAGCGGGAACGGACTTATTGTAGCGGGAACGGATCGCCTGTGTGGACGCGATGGCGGGATGTGGCAGGCGGTTGATCCGGAGCTTGCTGTCACTCCGGCGGAAATCGGTTTCCGGCGTCATCAAAGGGCACGTGGGCGAGCAGGTGCGGATCTTCCATCAGGCCCGCATCGCGGTCGGCCAAGAAGGTGCGGTCGACAGGTAACTCCTCGCCGGTCCTCGGCTGCTGGGTGCTTAAGGGAGCGCCTTTTTGGGGTGCGCGCGCGGCGGGCAGTTCGCTGTCATCTTTGTGGTGCCAGGAAATGTCCCGAACGTCCATTTCGATCGCTCCTTTGCTGTGGATTTGGCGCAGGGAAATGTGCGCGTGCTTATGGACGAGTATGCCCGATTGCGCGCGCCATTATGCCGAACGTGCGTTTGTGGGGATGCGCGCCATATGGTATAATGAAACCAAATTGTGGGCAGCACGAGGAGGATATCGTGTATGGAAAAGCTATCAAGTCGGCAACGGGCCATTTTGGAATTTATTAAAGAGGAAGTCCGGAAGAAAGGCTACCCCCCGTCGGTGCGCGAGATTGGGCAAGCCGTTGGCCTGGCGTCGAGCTCGACGGTGCATGGCCACTTGGCGCGGCTGGAGAAAAAGGGGTATATCCGGCGCGACCCCACCAAGCCGCGGGCCATTGAGATTCTCGACGTCGATCCGCCGGCCACGGAGGTAGAAACGACGCTGGTGCCGGTGCTGGGGAAGGTAACGGCCGGCCAGCCCATCGAAGCGATCGAAGCCGTGGAGGAAACCTTCCCCCTCCCGAAGGATTGGGTGAACAACGACACCGTCTTCATGCTCCGCGTCGAGGGCAACAGCATGATCAACGCCGGAATTTTCGACGGGGACCTCGTGATTGTTCGCCAGCAGCCGGTGGCCAACAACGGCGACATCGTCGTCGCCCTCACTCCCGACGGCGAAGCCACGGTGAAGCGCTTCTTCAAGGAGAAGAACCGCGTTCGCCTGCAGCCGGAAAATGACGAGATGGCCCCTATTCTGCTTCCCGAGGTGAAAATCGTCGGCAAGGTGATCGGCGTGCTGCGCCGGTTTCAGTAACCGAATCGAGTAGGAGGGGGCGGCTAACCCCCGTCCTCTCACACCACCGTACGTACCGTTCGGTATACGGCGGTTCACAAGGATTGACGAAGCTGAGCGTACAAGTCGGCTAAACTGAAGAGGCCCCGTTCTCGCCAGTACGCGAGGCCGGTGGCCTTATTCATTTGTGGAGAAAGAGCCCGGCGCCAGTATCCCTTTCGGGAACCGCTCAGCATTTTCGCCCATTCAGGCGGCAACCCAAGGGCGATCAGGTTTCGGCGGATCGTCTTCGGTCTTTTCCATTGCTTTAGGAGGCACATCCGCAACCGCCTTTGGATCCATTCATCCAGGGATTGGAGCGGGCTTGGGGTGTCAATCAGGCGGAAGTAGCCGATCCACCCCCCGCAGGTAGGCGTTCAGCCTCTCGATTCGCTCCTCCATGCTGACGCTGTGGCTCCGACGGGTCAGATTCCGGATGCGATCCTTAAACCGTTTAACGGTTTCCGACGCCAGGCGGATGCGCGGCGTTTTCTCGCTGGTAAACGAGAAGCCCAGGAATTTGCGTTTCCACGGGCGGTCTACCGCGCTTTTCTCCAGGTTGATCTTCAGTTTCAGCCGTCCCTCGACGAACTTTCGAATGCTGGCCATGACGCGTTCGCCTGCCCGACGGCTCTTCACGTAGATGTTGCAGTCATCGGCATAGCGAACGAACTTGTGGCCGCGCTTCTCCAGTTCTTTGTCCAGGTCATCCAGAAGGATGT
>PKQU01000001.1 GCA_017577925.1 Bacillota bacterium | reverse complement strand
ATCAGTAGTGTTTACGACTGGTCCATAAGTATGGTCGGATCTTACTCAGTTACATCTTTTAGAGTAAATAAAGCACAGGAAAATCTTTCTGGTCCTGCTTATGCAACTTTAGAATGGGTGGGAACGTCTCCAGGAGGTTACTATTCGACTACATTTAGGCTAAAATTGCACGTTGGGAATGACAAATATTATTCTTCAGCCAACTACTAGATCCCTTTAGGAGGAATACTTATGGAGATCGGTACTGCCATATATCATGGTATGGGACTTGTAATTCTTGCAGTAACAGTTGTTGTTGTAGGTTTATTAGTTAAAATTCTCTTGATGCTATCCAAAAAATAGTATTGCAATGATCTTCTGCTCAATTATGTCCACAAGCCCCGCGCATCATATACCGCGCGGGCATTTTTTTAAGCCCTCTCTTGCCGCGTGCACACCATGCAACGTGCAAAAATACACAGGCCGGCCTTGCCGTAGCAAGACCGGCTGTGGTTACACGTCACTTGGTCAGTACGTGGATCCCGTGCCCCAGGGCCACCTCGGCCGCTTCCATCATCGTCTCGCCGAGGGTCGGATGGGCGTGGATGGTGAGGGCGATGTCCTCCAGCGTCGCCCCCATCTCGACGGCCAGCGCCGCCTCGGCAATGAGGTCCGACGCCTCGGGGCCGACGATCTGCACACCGAGGACGAGGCCGGATGCCTTGTCGGCCACCACCTTGACAAACCCTTCGGCCTCGAGAAGCGACAGGGCGCGGCCGTTCGCCGCGAAGGGAAACTTGCCCACCGCCACCTCGTAGCCCTGTTCTTTCGCCTCGGCCTCGGTGAGGCCCACGGCGGCGATTTCCGGATCGGAGAAGACCACCGACGGGATCGCCGTGTAATCAACCTCGCTGGGCAGGCCGGCGATCGCCTCGGCCGCTACCTTCCCTTCGTAGGAGGCCTTGTGGGCCAGGGCTGGGCCGGCCACAACATCGCCAATGGCGAAGATGTGCGGCACCTTCGTGCGGCCCTGCCGGTCAACCGGGATCAGGCCGCGCTCGTCCACGGCAATGCCGATAGCCTCGAGGCCCAGCTCGTCGGTGTTCGGACGGCGGCCGACGGTGACGAGGACGTAGTCGGCCTCCAGCTTCTGCTCCTTGCCGCCGACCTCGACGGTAACGACAACGCCGTCCTCCTTCTCCTCGACGCCCTTGGCCAGGGCCTTCGTCAGCACCTTGACGCCGAGCTTCTTCAGCTTGCGCTCGACGTAGCGGACCAGTTCTTTGTCAAAGGCCGACAGAATAGAATCGAGACCCTCGACGATCGTCACCTGGGACCCGAACTTGGCGTAGGCCGTGCCCAACTCGACGCCGATATACCCGCCGCCGACGACGACGAGGCGCTTCGGCACCTCCTCCAGCGACAGGGCTTCCGTGGAGGAGAGGACGCGCTTGCCGAAGGGCAACGTCTTCAGCTCCACCGGTCGCGATCCGGTGGCGATGATGCAGTGGTTGAACCGGTAGCGGTTCGCCTCGTAGCCGTTGATGACACGCACCTCGCGCTCGTTGACGAACAGGGCTTCCCCTTTCACCACCTGAACCTTGTTGCCCTTCAGCAGGCTGGCCACACCGCCGGTCAGCTTGTCCACCACGCCCTGCTTCCACGCCTGCACCTTGGCAAAGTCCAGGGTGACGTTTTCCGCCACGATGCCCATCTCGCTGCCGCGTTTGACGCGCTCGTAGGTGCTCGCCGCGGAGATGAGGGCTTTGGAGGGGATACAGCCGACATTGAGGCAGACGCCGCCCAGCTTGTCCCGCTCCACCAGGGTGACGCTTTTGCCCAGCTGGGCGGCGCGAATGGCCGCCACGTACCCGCCCGGTCCGCCGCCGATGACCAGAACATCCGCCTCGAGCGTGAACTCTCCGACGACCATAATTACACCTCCAGAAGGAGCAGCTCCGGATCGTTCAAGAGCTGCTTGAGGGTGTTGACAAAGTGCTGGGCCATCGCGCCGTCAATCAGGCGATGATCGAAGCTGAGGCACAGGGTCATCACCGGCGCCGCGACGATCTCACCGTCTTTCACCACCGGCTTTTCGGTGATGCGGCCCGTACCGAGGATGGCCACTTCCGGATGGTTGATGATCGGCGTGAAGAACATGCCGCCGGCGAAGCCGATGTTCGTGATCGTAAACGTGCTCCCCTTCATCTCCTGCGGTGCAAGCTTCCCCTCGCGCGCCCGCGTGGCAAGGTCACGCAGCTCCTGGGCCAGCGTCCAGATGTTCTTCCGGTCGGCATCGCGGATGACCGGCACGACAAGGCCGCGCTCGGTGTCGGTGGCGATGCCGATGTCGTAGTACTTCTTGTAGACGATTTCCTGCCTTTCGTCGTCGATGGAGGCGTTCAGCGCCGGGAACTGCTTGAGTGCGGCCACGGCCGCCTTGATGATGAACGGCATGTACGTAAGTTTGATGCCCTTCGCTTCGCCGATAACCTTGGCCCGCTCCCGCAGCGCGACGAGTTTGGACACCTCTACCTCGTCCATCACCGTCACGTGGGGCGCGGTGTACATGGACTTGACCATGGCCTCGGCGATCACCTTGCGGATGCCCTTGAGCGGCACGCGTTCTTCGACGCGCTCGCCCGCTGCCGCCACCGTCGCCGGAGCCGGCTGTTGGACGGCCTCGCGCTCGGGCGTCGCCTCGGCCGCCTGGGCCGGTTGCGCCGCCGGTGCCGGTTGTGCCCCGCCCTCGAGATAGCGGAGGATGTCCTCCTTCGTCACGCGGCCGTTCGGCCCCGTTCCGGGCACCAGGCGGATGTCCACGCCTTTTTCACGGGCAAACTTGCGCACCGCCGGCGTGGCCAGCACGCGCTTGCGCTCGCCCGCTTCTGCCGCGGGAGCCGGCGCCGCTTCTGTTTGGGCTATCGCCTGGGCCACCTGCTGTCCGACGTCGCAGCTCGCTCCGCCGGCCGCGTCCGCCTTGGGCGCCTCTTGGCCGGCCTCCGCCGCTTCCGGCGCGGCGCCTTCCGTCTCGAACACGACGAGCACGTCGCCGACGACGGCCACCGTCCCCTCCGGCACCTTGATCTCCTTCACTTTGCCCGTCACCGGGCTGGGGATTTCCACCACAGCCTTGTCGTTTTGCACCTCGAGAATAACCTGGTCCTCCTCGACGGTGTCGCCTTCCTTGATGTGCCACTTGACGATCTCGCCTTCGTGGATGCCTTCCCCGATGTCCGGAAGCTTAAAGTGAAACTCGGCCAAGCGGACCCCCTCCTCTGGCGTTCAGATCCCTCGAGCTTCCACTGCTTCTTAATGTTAAATGTTAGAAGTCAAGCACCTTGTTGATGCCTTCCGCTACGCGGGCCGGATCGGGCAACCACGCGTCCTCGATGGCCGCGAACGGATACACCGTATCCGGCGCCGTCACCCGTACCACCGGCGCCTCCAGGGAAAGGAGCGCCTTCTCGTTGATCCGCGCGATCACTTCCGCCGCCACGCCGGATTGTTTCTGGGCCTCCTGCACGACAACGGCGCGTCCCGTCTTTTCCACCGAGCGGATGATCGTCTCCTCGTCCAGCGGGTTGATCGTGCGCAGGTCGATCACTTCCACCTTCGCCCCGCGCGTCTTCTCGATCTCGTCGGCCGCCTTGAGGGCCGTGTGCACCATCGCGCCATAGGCGATCACGGTGACGTCGGTCCCCTCACGCACCACGTTGGCTTTCCCGAGGGGGATCGTGTACGCCTCCTCCGGCACTTCTTGGCGGAAGGAGCGGTACAGCTTCATGTGCTCGAGGAAGATGACCGGATCGTTGTCGCGGATGGCCGAAATGAGGAGCCCCTTTGCATCGTACGGGTTGGACGGGATGACCACCTTCACCCCGGGCGTCTGGAGGAAGAGCCCCTCGAGGCTATCGGCGTGCAGCTCCGGCGTCTTCACGCCGCCGCCGAAGGGCGAGCGAAACACGATCGGCGCCTGGTAGCGGCCACCGGAGCGGTAGCGCATCCGCGCCGCCTGCGAGGCAATGGCGTCGAAACACTCAAACACGAAACCGAAGAACTGGATCTCTGCAACCGGCCGGAAGCCCTGCACCGCGAGGCCAACCGCCAGCCCGGCAATGGCCGACTCGGCCAGCGGCGTATCAAATACACGTTCTTCGCCAAACTGCTTCTGCAATCCTTCCGTGGCACGGAAAACCCCGCCGTTAACCCCGACGTCCTCGCCGAAGACCAGCACCGACGGGTCGCGCTCCAGTTCGAGACGCAGCGCGTCGGTAATCGCCTGGATCATCGTCAATTGCGCCATCCCTTATCGCCCCTCCCGTTCCGCGAACTCCGCCTTCTGCTCGTTCAGGTGCGGCGGCAGTGTCTCGTACATCGCGTCGATCAGGTCGGTAACCTTCTGCTTCGGCATCCATTCGTCGGCCTTCTTGATCGCGTCGGCAACCGCCTGCTTGGCCTCCTCGATGACGCGGTTTTCGTCCTCCTCGCTCCACAGCCCCTTCTCTTCCAGGAAACGGCGGAAACGGATCAGCGGATCCTTCTGCTCCCACTCGCTAAACTCCTCGTTCGTGCGATAGCGCGTCGGGTCGTCCCCGGCCATCGTGTGCGGACCGTAGCGGTAGGTCAGCGCCTCGATAAACGTGGCTCCCTCGCCATTGCGCGCCCGCTCGGCCGCCTCCTTCGTCACCCGGTAGACGGCCAGCACGTCCATGCCGTCAACGCGCACACCGCGGATGCCGGCGGCAACCGCCTTTTGTGCCAGCGTCGGCGTCGCCGTCTGCTTGTGCAGCGGCACCGAAATGGCGTACCGGTTGTTTTGGCAGAAGAAGATGGCCGGAACGCGGTAGACGCCCGCAAAGTTCATCCCTTCGTAGAAGTCGCCCTGCGACGTGGCCCCGTCGCCGAAGTAGCAGATGGCCACCCGCTTTTCGCCGCGCAGCTTGAAGGCCATGGCCACACCAACGGTCTGCGTGCACTGCGCCGCAATGATGATCTGCGGCATCAGCACGTGAACATCTTCCGGAATCTGCCCGCCGTGAATGTGACCGCGGGAATAGAGGAACGCTTGATAGAGCGGAAGACCGTGCCACACCATTTGCGGGATGTCGCGGTAGCTGGGCAGGATAAAATCGTCCTTGTTGAGGGCAAACTCGCTGCCGATCATCGACGCTTCCTGACCCGCAACCGGCGCGTAGAACCCGAGGCGCCCCTGGCGGTTCAGGCTGATGGCCCGCTGATCCCAGATGCGCGTGAACACCATCCGGCGCATCAGCTCGCGGAGCTGGTCGTCGGACAAGTCGGGCATCAGATCCGGATTGACCACCGTGCCGTCCGGCGCCAGGATCTGCACCGTTTCAAACTCGGGACGCTCTTTCGTCGCCATGCTCATCGCCTTCACCCCTGAATGGAGATTCAGTCTGTGTTATACAATACAGTCGTCCTGTTATGGTATAACACCGAGCTCCGCCCGAATCAGGAAAAAGCATTTATTTTCTTAGCGTCCTCCCCTATTATAAAAGTTGGCGTAAGCCATTTCAATAGCGCCCTGTATCAAACAGGAAATTCGATCTGTTTCACTGAGGTGATGGCCATGTCACCCCTTCGCGTGGAAGACTGGGGGCTCATCGACTACCAGGAAGCGTGGGACCGCCAAAAACGCCTCATCGCCGAATTGGACGAGGGCCGCTCGTCCAACGTGCTCGCGCTTCTGGAGCACCCGCACACCTACACCCTAGGCCGCGGCGGCACCTACGAGCACCTGCTGGCCCCGCAGGACGAACTGGCCAAGCGCGGAATCCGCGTCTACGAAATCGACCGCGGCGGCGACATCACCTACCACGGCCCCGACCAGCTGGTCGGCTACCCGCTGCTCCGTTTGTGCGGCCACCGCGCCGACCCGCGCCGCTACCTGCGTGACCTGGAAGAGGTGCTCATCCGCACCTTGGGAGACTTTGGCATCGACGCCGGACGGAAAGCGCCGTATACCGGGGTGTGGGTCGGTGATGAAAAGGTGGCCGCCATCGGAGTGAAGTTTACCCGTGCGCGCCGCCACCGGGGATGCATCATCACCAGCCACGGATTTGCGCTGAACGTCAACACCGACTTGCGGTATTTCAACCTCATTATTCCCTGCGGTATCCGCGAATATGGCGTGACGTCCATGGAACGGCTGTTGGGGAAACGGGTGGCGATGGCGGACGTGAAGGAGCGGGTTGTCCACCATTTTCGCGCCGTCTTCTCGGACGTAGCGGAAGGCGACCCGGACAAGCCGGCCTACGCGGAAGGACTGCCATCGGTCGCGCCCGGTCCCGCCTCCGAGGTGAGGCCGTCGTGAGCAATCCGTACCTGAAGCGCACCATCCACCGCCACAACCTGGCCAGCCCGCACCTGGACCACGAGCGGGAGATCCTGGTCTATCTCCCGCCGGGGTACAACGAAGGGCAGACGTACCCGGTGGTGTACTGCCAAGACGGACGCGAATTCTTCAACTTCGGACGCATCGCCACGATTGCGAACAAACTCATCCTCGACGAAGGGATGGAACCCATCCTGATCGTCGGCGTCACCGTCGACATCAAGCGTCGCACGGCCGAGTACGCCATCACCGGCGACCGCAACCCGGCCTACACACGCTTTTTCGTCGACACGCTCGTCCCTTTCATTGAAGCACACTATCCCGCACGCCGTACCCCCCAAGCACGCGTCCTGGCCGGAGACTCCCTGGGAGCCAGTGTCTCCCTTCAGCTGGCCCTGGAACATCCGGACCGGTTCCGCCGCGTGCTGTCCCTCTCCGGCGCCTTCTACCCGAAACTCCAGGAACGCATTGCCGCATCCGGCGACCTCTCCGGCTATGACATCTTCATGTGCGTCGGCACGGCGGAGACAGCGGTGGAAACCCACATCGGCCCCGTCGACTTTGTGGCCATCAACCGCCAGGCGCGGGACCTCCTGAGGCAAAAAGGCGCTGCCGTTACCTACCGCGAGGCCGAGGGGACGCATGTGTGGGGCTTCTGGCAAACGATGCTCCCTGACGCCTTGCGCCACTTTTTCCACACTTCCCGGACAGGCTAAGGCCATTTGGATCCTCGATCGCGACACCAAAACACCCCTTCCGGGCACCTCCGGAAGGGGTGATGCATTCTGAAACCGGTTCGGCCCCTACAATTTCTTGCACATCGTCC
This sequence comes from Bacillota bacterium, assembly GCA_017577925.1. Classification (GTDB taxonomy): domain Bacteria; phylum Bacillota; class Bacilli; order Calditerricolales; family Calditerricolaceae; genus Calditerricola. Next base: position 26,827 of record PKQU01000001.1, on the reverse strand, counting down.
ACCGGGGACGAGCGTGAAAAAGCCGGCTCAGCCGATTGCCGGGCGCTATCGGGTACGCTATGGTTAAGGTAACGATGGGAAAGGAGGGAATCCCGTGATCCTCACCACGACACCCAATGTGGAAGGCAAGCGGATCGTGGCGTACCTCGGCGTCGTAACCGGGGAAACAATTATGGGTGCCAATGTGGTGCGCGATTTCTTGGCCAGCATCACCGACATCATCGGCGGGCGCAGCGGGGCATATGAAAGCAAGTTGGCAGAGGGGCGGCAGCTGGCGTTGAACGAGATGGCGGAACGCGCCCGCCGGCTGGGCGCTGATGCGGTGGTAGGCATCGATCTCGATTTTGAGACGATGCGCGACGGCATGATGGTCGTTGTGGCGACGGGAACGGCAGTCAAACTAGCTGATTGAGACGATTTCAGCACACCATCCCCCTTCCGAATGAAGGGGGTGTTTTTATCGCCTCGGCATGACGCGAATGGCCTCAGCCTGTCCGGTACATCTCTGTCCGGATTTTCTTGCGCTTTTGCCATAATGTTGTGAATGGTATGGTCTAAACCATCAATTTCTGGTATAGTATGAAGTAACCCCCCTCCTCGTTGCAAAACGCAAAACCACCGGACCGCGCTTCCGATCGCCCAATCGATGGAACTTTGCCCTCGGGGAGGGACCCCCATGAACGCAGGCCGTCGTTTGCGCATTCTCCGCCGCATGCGCGGCTGGACCCAAGAGGAGTTGGCCAGCGGGATCGCTTCCATCGCGCATTTGAGCAACATGGAAAACGGGAAAAGCGAAATTTCGGATTACTACATTTCAAAATTTGCGTCGAAACTGGGGGTTTCCCCGGAATTCCTGCGCGGGGACGACCCGCCGAGCCTAACGGAAGAATACGATGAGGTGATTCCCGAGTTCAACGAGGCGTTGATCCTCTACAATCTGCAGACGGCCGATGCGCTCCGGCCCCGGGTGGAAGCCCTCGCCGAACAGATTGCCAACATCGACAAGAAAGTCAACGCCTACCGGCTGATGGCGACGTACCACATCCGCCGGCGAAAGCTGGAGGACGCCAAAACCTGGCTGGAAAAAATGGACTGGTGGATCGACGAGGGCATCTCGCTCTACACCAAAATGCTGGCGCTGCGCACGAAGGGCACGTACGCATTTTACCGGGGCGACTACATCACCGCATACGACTATTTCTGTGCGGCGCTCGAGATCACCCACCACCTGCCCATCGATGTGGAGGTCGCTTATGTCCACTACAACATGGCCTCGGTATTGGACCGCATGAAAAAGGACAATCGCGAAATCCTATACTACTGGACCAAGTTTTACGAAATCGCCCAGTTGCTCGGCCGCTGGTACGAGATGGGCGTGGCACAACTGGCGCTGGCCGTCATTCATATGCGTTACCGGGATTTGCTCGCCTGCGAAACCTGCCTGCGAGCGGCCCAGCAAATCCTTTCGCGCTTTGAAAGCCCTTATCTTCAAGGCTATCTCCATTTCAACATGGGAAGCCTCTTGATTAAAAAGAACATGCACGAGCAGGGAGTGGCCAAATACCGGGAAGCGATCAAAATCTTGCAACAACACGGTTACGAAATCGACAGCTTGCGGATTTACCTGGCCTTGGCCCAACATTACCAGGAAATCGGCGATGTTCTGAATTTGCGCAATTCCACGAAAGAAGGAATCCGCCTGGCGAAGCAACTCAACCTCCTGGTGGAGCAATACGATTTACAAGTCTACCTCGCCATGGCCGAACAGGCTCTCGGAAACGACGACCGGACCCAGAAACTCCTCCAGGAAGCGTTAGCCTTTTACGCGCAACACAACTACCGGGAACAGGCCGCTCAAACGGCCGAAAAAATAGGCGACCTGTTCCACGGTAAAAGGAAATACAAGGAAGCCGCAAAATACTATAAACTTGCAACAACCTTCCAGAAAGGAGGAACGGTGGAATGAAGACGTTTTGGAAAGTCCTGTTCTTGACCGCCGTGTTCTCGGTCCTGGTTGCCGGCGTCTGCTCGGCCAGGGAGATCATCGGCGCTTTCCAGATCCCCCTCGAAGCGGTCAAATAAGCGAATCTGCGTTCACAACATGGGAATGGAAACTCAAAAGCGGGGTGGCGCGTCGCCACCCCATTTGTTATGGGCCAACGCGGTTCTACGCTACCCCTTCATGTCCTCGTTGATCTTTTCAACGCGCTGCTTGGCTTGACGAAACCCCATCTCGCCCCGGTTGACTTTGGCCTTTAGTTTTTCCAGTTCCCAAAACAGTTTCTTGTCGGTTGTGACGTGGATCTCATGGTTGGGGAAGGCCGCCTTGAGCCGATGATGCACGTCTTGGCGAATGCCCTTGAGGCGAAAGCGTTGAAACCCCGAGACCTTGGCCGCGATGCTGATTTGCCGGTCCACCACGACGGACACCGCCTGGTCGACGCCGCGCACGCCTTCGGCAATTGCCTCGGCCCGTTCGGCCGCCCGGCGGTCAAAGGCCGGTTCCCGTGGCACTGCTTGTGCGGTTACTTGCCCCTGACCCTGCTTCGCGGCGTTCTGCTTGGGGACCATGTCGCCGCATCCGGCCAACAAGCACACGCTGACGGCGAGCAAGAGCAAGGCGCGCACCCCATCATCCTCCCTTCGTAGAACTGCAACCCAGCCACAAACGAACTGTGCTATGATGGAAAGGAAACGACCGGAGGTGAGTCGGTTGCAAGCGGATGTCACGCTCGTATTGGCCTTTGGCGCGGGGTTTTTGTCGTTTCTCTCCCCGTGCTGTCTCCCGCTCTATCCGTCCTACCTCTCGTACATCACCGGCATTTCCGGCGCACAGATCCGTGAAGATCTTGCCCTGTTTCGCCGTGGGGCCATCTTGCACACACTGTTTTTCATGCTCGGCTTCTCGGTGATTTTCTTTGCCCTTGGGCTATCGGCAACGGCGCTGGGGAGTTTGTTCAGCCGTTACCAAGACTTGATCCGGCAACTGGGTGGCCTGTTGATCGTGACCATGGGGCTCTTCCTGCTGGGTGTGCTTCCCCTCAAATGGCTGTACCGGGAAAAGCGCTGGGAACCCGCCAGACGCTCGGCCGGCTATGTGGGGTCCTTCCTGGTGGGCATCTCCTTTGCTGCCGGATGGACGCCCTGCATCGGACCGATTTTGACGGCCATCCTGACGCTGTCGGCAGCCAACCCGGCCAAAGGCGTGCCCCTCATTACGGCGTACATCGCCGGATTTGCCCTGCCGTTCTTCATCATGTCCTTTTTCCTCGGGCGGCTGCGCATCCTTGCGCGCATCAGTGAACCGTTGATGAAAGTGGGGGGCGCGGTCATGATCGTGATGGGCATCCTCCTCTACACCAACCAGCTGTCGCGCATCACGATCTGGCTCATCGATTTGTACGGCGGATTTACCGGCTTCTGATCAGTCGGGGCCCATGCGCTCGCCCCGCGTGTCATACTCCACTTCCGTCCGGAGCGGCATCCAGCCCGTCTGGTACGTGTGATACAGCTCGTGAACCAGCATGACGGCCTCGTCCGCCGCGCCGGCCAGTTCCGCAGCCAGTTTCCCGATAGGTTCGCGACGCTCGTCCAGAGAATCGAGAAGGTTGCGCAGCAGTGTGGTTGCCAGCCCGAGCTGTTCCACGACTTCGCTCAGTCCGTTGTCGAGAAGCCGGGCTTCCCGGTGAGCTGTCCCGTCGGAAGGACGCGCATCCGCCGACTGCAGGGAAACGGTGTGGAAGGAGGAAAGCAGCGCCTCGCGCGCCGCGCGGGGCAAGCGGTCCAACATGGCCCCCACCCTGTCCAACTGCTCCTGGCTGCGGGCCACCAGGTCGGCCACGCGCGACAGCGTCTCGTGCCCAGCAGCGGCCTCCCCGTAGAAGGGCAGCGGGGGAAGCTGGCGAAGTTGGGCAGCAATGTCCCGCAACCGTTCGGAGAGCCGTCGGCAGTCGAGGACAAAGCGCCGAGTGTGTTCGGTCATGGCTGTCGCTCCCCGTCAAGATGTGCGTTCCAAATCTCTACTTGATAATCTCCCCCATCCCCCTCCCCATTATGTCCCCAGAATGGGGCCGCACCATCGGCATGCCGCCCGCCGGCCGACAACAAAAGCCCCTGGGACCATGTGCTCCCAGGGGCTTTCGCTTCTGCCTGCCTTGTACCGAGCGAGCGCCACTCACCCGACGGTGTCGGATCCGTTCTCCTGCCCGCGCCCGATGCGCTCCCGTACGACTTGTACCACCTCTTCCGCGGTCAAGCCGTGGGCGTTGATGACCGACGCGTCGGTCTGCCAGTCCGTCATGCCCATCACGTTGGGGTCTTGGCCTGAAAGGACAACGGCGTCCACCTGCGTCAACACGTCCTCTCGCAGCGGAACGACCTCAAACCCGCCGGCACGCAGCGCTTGCCCCACATGAGTCAGGGTCTCTTCGACGGCAACTCGCCGCATTACACGACACCTCCTTCACAGCGCCTCGCCTGCTGTCAGCGGCGGATCAACATGCGCAGGGACAAGGGGATCATGCCGAACCAGCGAACAGTCCACGGCTCCTTCGCCTGGCGCCGCTTGCGCCGCTCATCGCGCGGCGTCTCGAGGTATTGCACAAACCGCTGGGTGAGGAACTTGATCAGTTCCTGCACAACATTCACCTGCCATCCGCCATTCCGACACGTTAGTCCTAGTATGATCCGCCCGCCGTTCGTCCATTCATCCGGCACCGGTACAGGCGAACAATCTCCTCCGCCACCTCCCGTGGCAAACGGTTGTCCGTGGCGATGCGCACGTGGGCGAAATCGTAGAGTCCGCGCCGCTCGCAAAGCAGCTTGTGGATCCGCGCCTCCACATCGCCGGCCAACAGAGGGCGGGACGTATCCCCACGCAAGCGGCGGACGAGCGTTTCGGCTTTGGCCGTCAGCGCCACAACAAACTGTCCCTCCGTCAGCAGGGCGACGTTGTCCCGGCGCAGGACGATGCCCCCGCCGGTGGATACCACCTGGCCTTCCCCCTTCAGCACCTCACGCAGCACCTCATGTTCGCGTTGGCGGAACCAGGCTTCCCCCCGCTCGGCAAACAACTCGGCGATGGTGCACCCGGTGACCGCCTCGATCCGCTGGTCGGTGTCCACATGGGGCCAACCGAGGGCTTCGGCAACCAGCCGGCCCACGGTGGACTTCCCCGTGCCTGTCATGCCGATGAGCACCACATTGCGCATCTGCGTCTCACTCCTCCCACGACAAGACGGCTCCATCCGCCTTCCGCAACCGGCACGTGACGCCATGGCGGAAATAGGGCGGAACCGACGCCTCAGCCCGCACGTAGAGGGTCGTGTCGTCCTCCTCCAGCCGCCACACCGTGACCTGCCCGTCGCCCACAGCCCGCGTGACCGGAAACGCCAGCACGTCCGGAGCCGCGCGCACGGCCATTTGAACATAGGCGACCCCGGATTCGGCGGCATAACGCGCCCGCCACGCCCCCAGCACGTTTGCCTGCGTGTGCAGCGCCGTCAGCACGCCGTCCAGTGCGGCCACCGCGGCCAAAACCGTCGTGCCGAGCAAGACGAGCACCACGAGCAGCGCGACACCCGCCTCCCCCTTTGTCGTTTCCGTGCAGGGGACGTCCCTACGAATCCGATTCGTTGGGGCCATTATACCATGTCCCTCCCAGAACGAACGTCTCGGCGTGCCGCACCGCCCCCTTGGAGAGCTGAAGGGTAACGCGCACGCCCCCGGCCGCTTCCGCAAAGCGGACGTCGGCGACATCCTGGCAAAGTATGGTGTAGCCGAGGCCGTTTACGGTGCGCACAATGCGTCCCGCATGATCCAGCCGGTAGGTGATGCGTTGGCCGTCATAGGTGTACAGGTCAAGGCGGCTTCCCTCCGGAACGACGGCGTGCGCCCGCCGCATCTCGGAGACGACAAAGGTCACGAACCCGTTGGTCTCGGCGATGAGCGCTGCAACCTGCGCGGCGCGCTCCTCCTCCTGGCGCCATGACCACACGGCGGGAACGAGCATGCCGATCAGCACCGTCGTCACCGCTAGGGCGACGAGCAGTTCGGTCAGGGTAAACCCGCGCCCGCCACGTCGCGGACAAGGGTCAACCGCTGAGGGGTGCCGCGCTCGTCCCACGACACGGTCACCTCCAGTCGCCAAAGTCCGTCAGCAACATGCTGGCGGCGCAACGTCGTGGAAAACGCCCGGCCCCCGGCGGCGACGACCCGCGTCTGGCCAGGGGCGAGCTCCCCGCAGCCGGCTTCGGTGGCTTGCTCCAAGCAGGAGACCGCTACGGCCAGCGCATGCTGCCGGGCAAGCAGCTTGGCACGGCCGTCGAGAACCGCCTGCCAAACGGACGTGAGGACGAGGAGCAGGGTCACGGCCACCCCCATGGCCACGGCGCATTCAACGAGCGTTAGCCCGCTTGCCTCACGGCGCCACGAACTCCACGCGCACACGGCCGCTCACCACCTGCAGGATAACGCGGGCATAAGGCGCACCATCGGCTTCGACCCAGATCGATCCGCCCTGTTGGATGCGCCCGTCGGGGCCGAAACGAAGGGTACCGTGCGGGAAGTTACTCGCCAGGTGAATGCCCGGCGGCGCGGCCCGTTTACGCAGCGGCATCCCGCTGGCCAGCGCCACGGCATAGCCGGTGGGAACGACGCGCACCACCGCCGCTTCCGCTCGGGCGAGGGCCTCGCTCTGCGCGTGCTGGACATCGCGGACAACGGCGCGGAGAAATGCGCGCCGCTCCGCCTCCGCCAGCGGCCCCTGCGCCGCCGGAAGGGCAATGCTGAGCAACACGCCCAACACCGCGAGGGCCACCACCCATTCCAACAGGGTTACACCTCCTTCGCAGCGAAACCGGTTCACGCCCTTCCCCCCTATGGCGACTTGGGCTGCCCGTGCACGGGGCACGTTACCGTTACAACGTCGCCGCTGATGCTGACGGCATAGGCAGCGCCCTTGGGGCATTTCGGTACGCTCTGGAGGTACTTTTCCGCCACCAGCTGTTCCAGGTCGATCGTACCGTTTTCCATCGGGTACGTGCCCTTGTCCAGACGGAATTGCTCGAGCTGGCCGATCAACAGGCGCTGGTTGGCGTGGCACGCTTTTGCTTGCGATCGTTCGGCGGCGCCGCGAAAATTGGGCAAGGCGATCATCAAGAGAACCCCGATCACAAAGAGAACGACCAACATCTCCAGCAGGGAAAACCCGCGTTCGCGCGATGACATGTGCATCCCTCCATCCCGGTTACAATTGATCCATCAGATGGAGAAGGGGCAAGAACAGCGTCAGGACGACAAGGAGCAAAAACGCCCCCGTACCCAGGACAAGAAGCGGTTCGAGCAGCTGCACGGCGCGCTGGACCCGGCGCTGGCGCTCCGCCTCAAGGGCCGCGGCCGCGCGCAAGAGGCAGCTCCCCAACCGGCCCGTCGCTTCCCCATGCCAGGCGGCCTGGAGAAGAAGCGGTGGATAGTCGCCCGCCCGTAACGCGTCGACAAAGGTGGCTCCCGAGGTCACCGCCTCGACCAACCGGATTACCTCCTTCCGCCAAGGCTCGGAGGGCGCGCTGTCGGCACAGATCTCCAGTGCACGGCGCAAGGGCACGCCGCTGGCCAGCAGCCGTCCCACTTGGAAGGCCACAAAGTGTGCCCGCGCATCCCGCAGGCCACGCGCAAGAAGCGGCACCCGCCCCTGAAGGCAGGACAGGCGCGTGCGCAGGGCAGCGAATTGCGCCGGAGCTGTGCCGCGGAGGAGGAACGCGGCGCCTCCCGCGAGGGCGATGCCCACCGCTGACAGCATCACTCCCTGCGACAGGCCCTGGCCGATGCGCAGCACCGCGCGCGTGGCCAGGGGAAGCGGGACGTCCATCGCGGCATACAGATCGGCAAAGCGGGGAATCACCCCAATGAGAAGAAAGGTCAGCGTCGTTGTCAACGTAACCAACACCACCAGGGGGTAAACGAGGATTTGCCGCAGGCGCTGGCGCAGGTGCACGCGATCCCGGGCATAGTCGGCGGCAGTGCGCAGCGCGCCCGGCAGCTCACCGCTTTCTTCTCCGACGCGAATGAGGGCCACCACCGGTCTCGGCATCCCGGCGCGGGCCAGCGCGCCCGCCAGCGACCACCCCGCCTGCAGATCGGCGGCCACACGGATCAGGGTCTCACGCCGGCGCGCAGGGCAGATCCCCGCCACCGTCTCCAAGGCGGACAGCAGCGGCACCCCGATTTCCAACAATTCCGAAAGCGCTTCGCAGGTCTCCTCGATGGCCTTATCCGACCAGTTCGCTTTCACCCGTCCCCACCTCCAACGGCTCGTCGGTACGCCTCCCCTCCCCGCTTGATCGGCAATGCAGCAACTCGTGCAACGTCGGCCATCCTTTGCGCCGCATCAGCTGGCGAAGCCCGTTCGGCTCCCAACGCTGCCGAATCGCGCTCGACAGCTCCTCATCCACGTCCAGGAGCTCAAACACGCCGGTTCGGCCGATCGATCCCACACCGCCGCAGCGCGCACAAGACGCCGCCATCCGTTCGCTCCGCCGGCAGGAGCAGAGCCGCCGCACCAGCCGTTGGGCGATCACGCCGGACAGCGTCGCCGCCACCATATGCGGTTCAACACCCAGGTCGATGAGGCGCGTCGCGGCACTGGAGGCGTCGGCGGCGTGCACCGTGGCCAGAACCAAGTGGCCGGTCAGGGCGGCGCGCACCGCGATGGCCGCGGTCTCCGCATCCCGGATCTCGCCGACCAGAATCACATCGGGATCCTGCCGCAGCACAGCGCGAAGCCCAGCAGCGAAGGTGAGCCCGGCGCGTTCGTTGATCTGCACTTGGTTCACCCCCGCCAGGCAATATTCCACCGGGTCTTCCAGCGTCACGACGTTTGTTTCCGGGCGAGCCAACCGGCGCACCATGGCGTAAAGGGTGGTGGTCTTCCCCGATCCGGTGGGTCCCGTCACCAGGACCAACCCTTCCATCCGCGCAAGCCACCGCTCCACTGTGGCGCGCTGCTCCGGCGTCATCCCCAGATCTTCCAGCTCGAAACGTTCCACATGGCGGCCAAGCAGGCGCAGCACGGCCTTCTCGCCATGAAGGGTGGGCAGCGTGGACACGCGAACGTCAACGGCGACACCGCTGACGGTCATCGTGAACCGCCCGTCCTGCGGAAGCCGCCTTTCGCCGATATCCATACCGGCCCACACCTTCAGCGCTGTCACGAGGGCGACGCCCGCTTCCGTGGTAACCCGGTCATGGCAGAACAGCTGCCCGTCGATACGCAGCCGCAGCCGCCACCCGCCCTCTTCCGGCTCCAGGTGCAGATCGCTAGCCCGCTGTCGAACGGCTTGTCGAATCCACCGCTCCCATTGGGAAACCGTGTCCAATTTTCTCACCCTTTGTCAAACGGATTACAGTGTCTCCCATTCGCAATACGCATAGAGAAATCCTGCCGCTCCATGAAAAATTTTTTTGTCTCCCCTTCCGCTGGCATTGGCGCATGTTCGACGCCCGCACGGGACACCCTATGCCTGTCGATGGAGAGTAGCCAAGGGGTAAGGCAACGGACTTTGACTCCGTGATCGCAGGTTCGAATCCTGCCTCTCCAGCCACAACGCGAAAAAACCAGCCGGCAAGCCGGCTGGTTTTTTCTGTTCGCCCATGGTAGCATGGGGGCAGGCGCGGAAAGGAGGAACGGCATGATCCAAAAGGTGATCGAACTCGGGCCTGGCTTCTCCGATCTGTACGAACTCATGATGCTTATCCGCACCAACCGTCACCGCTTGCGCCACATCCTGCGCATCGAAAGCGAGATCGCCGATCGGATTGCCGTGTCCTTTGCCGCCGCCTTCGACCCGGCACCCCCCTCATCTTTCCAGCCCGTGTACCTGTGCCGGGAGGGCATACGCATAAAACCCGGGGAGTCCAACCAACGCATCGCCGCCATGGAAGCGTGCGCGCAGGAAGTAAACAAGCCGATCATCGTCCTGCGCACCAAACCTTCCACTGCCTACGCCGACCCCCAGCAGTACTACATGCACCTCATCGCCCTCTTGCGCTCCGGCCGGTATCTTCCCGAACCGCACAACTTCTGGTAAACCCGGGCGTGCCGCGCGCTCTCGCCCATCCGATCAGGACAAGACATAAAAGACCCGCCTGACCGCAAGCGGTCAGGCGGGTCCTGAATTTCCGGTACCGCGAACATCATAAAACGCGTCCAGCGGCGTGCGCTTGGCCGGAAAATCAACCGGCAGTTCATGCCGGTGGGAACGCTCCACCTTGCGCACAAAGCGAAGGCGCTCGATTTGACGGACGATGTCGTCCACGCGTTCCCCGTCCACATACAACACGACATACTTCATCCGCTGCGAAACATAATGGATATTGCCAAATTTCCGCAATCGCGGCGCGTAGCGCGTGTGGTGCACCCACACCGCCAATCCGATCCGTTTCGGAAACATACCGCCCCTCCCACCGTTTCCTCTGTAAAATTAAACCACATGGCAGAGGAAACAGCAAGGTGAAAACTGGACGTCAGATGAAGGCTACGTCGCGCAACACCCGCCGGAACCGCATCCACCACCGCAACCGCTCGATCCGCACCCCAACCCGGAAACGGGATTGTTTCCGGGTACCTTGATGTTCGGCGAAACGGCATGGGCGATGGTTTTGCTTACCTCGTAGAGCAGCGCGTCAAGGCGTGCTTCGGCCTGTCGAAAACGGGAAACCGTCTCCAGCTCGTCCAACTCGCGCTTCAACGCGCGCGTTTCCTCCACCACCCGGCTGTAGTCGGGGTGGTAGCGACCGTAGCGCATCACGTCTTCGTACTCCCGCTTTTTTGCCTGAAAGCGCCGGATGAGCGTTTGCGCCCGCGCGTCGCGCGCCAGCGCCGCCTTCCAGCGAACATACTCCTTCGCTTCCCGGGAGGCCAGGATCAATTCGCCCAGTTCGCTCGCCTGTCGGATCACGTGCGCCATGTCCAGGGAAGGCATGGGCCCACCTCCCGACCCCATTGTACCACAGCACGCGCAGGGAAAACAGGAAGCCAGGTGCTTCCGATTCCGGGCCGCCAAATACGGCGTTAGCGTCAGTCCACCGTCACGTCGAAGGTCTGCGCTATGCCATACGGGGTGTGATCGTGGTGGGCCAGCTCCACCTTGATCCGATGGTGCCCGGACGGCAGATCGGGCAGCACGTAGCGGTGCCCAACGATTTTGGCCACCTTCTTCCCGTCGACGTACAGATGGGCGTGCCCCTCCCCATACACGTTTTTCTGCCCCACTTTCGTCGCGCGGAACCGGAAATGCTGCGTCTTCAACTGGAGGATGAGGTCCCGCCCTTGCACTTCGGCCGTAACCGCCAGCGTCGGCGTCGGCGCGGTGACCGGCTCGCCCTTTCCCTTCGCCAGGTTGAACAACACGAGCAGTGTGCCAATGGAAAAACAGGTGAACAGAATGAGCAGCCGTTGCCGTACGAGCATGCGGGGGCCCTCCCTTCTCCCATTTCTTCCCCCCTCAGTTTAAACGGCCACCCGGCTGCCTATTCCTCGCCGGTTGCCCACCACCGCCCGCGGTTACTCCGTCCGCGCCGGACGGAACCCGGCATCCAGGGCCTCCCGCTCCGTGCGGAACCACCGTTCCGCCCGCACCTGGTCGTAGTAACGGCCGCCCGGCAGATGGTACACCTTTTCACCCCGGGCGTTGATGTTGCCCTTAATCAACCCGCGCCCCCTGCGGTCTACGTACGGCTTGTCAATGTCGCGCGTCCGCCACAGGCCCCGCCCTTCGTCCCGCGCGCGACGCTCGGCGGCCATCAGGCGCTCGGCATAGCGCACGTTGGGTGGAATCGTCATCTTCAAGGCGTACCCTTCGGCTAGCAGGCGCTCGTTGAGCATCGTGCCATCGGGCAAATAGACATACGCGAGGAGCCGGCCGTACCGGTCGCGCTCCTGCGCGTCCCGCTCGAGGCGTACCGCCTTTCCCTCCGCCAGCCGGCGCACGAACGCTTTGGCTTGCTCGCTGTAAGGCTGCCCCGGGCGCCCGTTTTTGCCGATCTCGGGCGCATCAACGCCGATCAGCCGAACCGTTTCCCCGTTTTCCAGTACCAACGTGTCGCCGTCGATCACGCGCGCCACAATCGTCGTGGACGCCGTATCGGCCACGCACCCCGCCAACCATGCGACCAATAACACCGCTGCCAGTCCGCGTATAAGAGTCCTGAAGATCATTCCGCACACACCTCCATCGATACAAAGCCATGTCCAAACGTGATCCAAATGTGGACAGGGGATCCGTTCGCCCTGTTGACAGTACGCACGAATTGCGGAAATAATAACGAATAAATCAATGATCAAAATGGGCTGGAATCCGAAGCAAGGGGAGCGAGGAACATGACGGCAACTGGACAATCCGGCTACGCATACTTCGCGGGAACCATTGTACCCTTTTCCGAAGCAAAAATCAGCATCGCCACCCACGCCTTCAACTATGGAACGGCGTGCTTTGAGGGCATTCGCGCCTATTGGAACGCAGAACAGGAGGAACTGTTCGTCTTAAAGCTGCGCGAACATTACGAACGCATGCACCGTTCGGCGCACATTCTGAAGATGACTCCGCCGCTTTCCGTCGACGAGATGGTGGAGGTAACCGTGGAGCTGCTCCGGGCGAACGCGTTCCGCACCGACGTGTACATCCGGCCGATCCTCTATAAGGCCGAACCGCTCATCAGCGTCAAGCTGTCCGGTATCCGCGACGACTTCTGCGTGTACTGCGTGCCGCTGGGCGACTACTTTGACACGGAGATGGGGCTGCACATGGGGGTGTCGCCGTGGCGGCGGGTCGACGACAATGCCATCCCCGCCCGTGCCAAGATCAACGGCAGCTACATCAATGCCGCGCTCGCCTCCGACGACGCCCGTGCCGCCGGCTTTGACGAGGCGATCATGCTGACCCCGGAAGGCCACGTCGCCGAAGGCTCTTCCGCCAACCTGTTCCTCGTGCGCGGCGGGCGGCTCGTCACCAGCCCGGTGTCGGACAGCATTCTCGAAGGGATCACGCGCGGCATGGTGCTGGAGCTGGCCCGCGACCTCGGCTTTGAGACGGAGGTCCGCCCCATCGACCGCACCGAGCTCTACGTGGCCGAGGAAATGTTCCTGTGCGGGACGGGGGTGCAAATCGCCCCGGTGACCAAGGTGGACCACCGGCCCATCGGCAACGGAAAGCCGGGCCCGATGACGAGGGCGCTGCAGGAGCGGTTCTTCGCCGCCGTCCGCGGGCGCGACGAACGCTACGCCCACTGGCTGACGCCGGTGTATGGGCGCGTGGCCACCACGACCCCCGGCGCGCGCGGGGCAGAGCGCTAACGGTGCAAGAATGGCCGGTTTCCTCTCCGGCTTGCGTATCGCTGGAGGCCGGCCATCCCAATCCAGTTCGCCATCAGCCGATGACGAGGACGAGTACGCGTCAGGTGGTATCTCCAGAGAGCCGGCGGACGGTGCGAGCCGGCGATCCCCGTCGCGGAAAATCCCCTCGGAGGCGGCTCCCGAACGCCGACTTCGCCGCGGCCAGTAGGGAGTCCCGGTGATTCCGCCGTTATCGGAACGGGCACCCTGCCGGAGCGGAAGAGGCTCGCGGAACCGCGTATCGGTCCCGCCACCGAACATCTTTCCACGCGGCAAGGGTGCCTGCCGGAGTGCCGCCCGGAATGGGGGTTTCGGGCGGAAAAAGGGTGGTACCGCGGGTTTACGCCCGTCCCTTGGGGACGGGCGTTTTTTGTTTGCCCAGTTCCCTATCGCGATCCCGTTACCCTTCTGCGGAGGTGGTTGGCAATGGGGATTTTGACGTTACGTACCGTGACATCGCCGAAGCGGAAGCGCGGCTAAGGCGGGTGGTTCACCGCACGCCGCTTCAGCATTCCTGCACCTTCAGCGCGATGAGCGGCTGCGAGGTATACCTGAAACTCGAAAACCTCCAGAAAACCGGCGCGTTCAAGATCCGCGGCGCCTACAACAAGGTGGCCAGCCTCTCGCCCGACGAGCGCGCCCGTGGCGTCATCACCGCCTCGGCCGGCAACCACGCCCAGGGTGTGGCCATGGCCGCGTTCCGGTTTGGGGTGCAGGCCACGGTGGTCATGCCGGTGGGAGCACCCCAGGCCAAAATCGAAGCCACCCGCGGCTACGGTGCCGAGGTGGTGCTGGTCGGCCAATCCTACGACGAAAGCTACGCTGCAGCCTGCGAGATGGCCGAGCGGGAGAAGGCCACGTTTATCCACGCCTTCGACGATCCCTACGTCATCGCCGGTCAGGGCACGGTGGGACTCGAGATCCTCGAAGAGCTGCCCTACGCCGACGCCCTGATCGTCCCGGTCGGCGGCGGCGGGCTCATCTCCGGCATCGCCGTGGCGGCCAAGACGATCAAGCCGGACATCCGCATCATCGGCGTGCAGGCCCAAAACGCGCCGGCGGCCCACGACTCGTGGCGGAAGGGCCTCCGCCTCGACGTGCCGGCATCGCGCACCTTGGCCGACGGGCTGGCCGTGCGCCGCCCGGGGGCGCTCCCCTTTCGCCTCATGCAGCGGTACGTTGACGACATGGTCCTCGTGACGGAAGAGGCCATCGCGGCGGCCATCCGCCTGTTCCTCGAGCGGGCCAAGCTGCTGGTCGAAGGGGCGGGCGCGGCCTCCCTCGCCGCCCTGCTCAGCGGTCAACTGGCCTACCTGCGCGGGCAGCGGGTGGTGCTCGTCGTCAGCGGTGGCAACGTCGACCTCGGCCGCCTGACGACCCTGGCCGCAGCGCCGAAAACGCCAATCGGCACGGGAAGCTGACCGGAAACCCGGCACGACCGAACGTGAACCAAAAGACAAACGGCACCGCGTTCCCTGCGGTGCCGTTTCGATTGGGGCGCACAGCGACGGCACACCGGCGGGCAATCTTCCATCCGCCCACCGTCTCCGCACCGTTTCAGGCCAAGTCCAGCATCCGATCGATGGCCACCCGGGCCCACCGGGCTACCTCCGGCTCGACGTGGATGACGTTTTGCGGCGTTCCCTTGACAAGGTTCTCCAGCGCCCACAACAGGTGCGGGCGGTCGATCCGGTTCATCGTCAGGCACGGGCAAACCCTCTCGTTGAGTGAAAGGATGAACTGCTCCGGATGCTCC
The DNA here is from genome assembly GCA_017577925.1 of Bacillota bacterium. Lineage (GTDB taxonomy): Bacteria > Bacillota > Bacilli > Calditerricolales > Calditerricolaceae > Calditerricola. Next base: position 11,684 of record PKQU01000001.1, on the reverse strand, counting down.
TTGGCCAGGCGGTTGACAAGGTTGTGCTCCGTGCCGATGGCCCATTTCGTGCCCGGGGGCGCCTTCTCCACCGCGCGGATGATGTACTCCGTCGAGCCGTAGTCGTCGGCCAGCTGCACCGTCTCGTAACTGCACTCGGGATGGACGAGAACGCGGATGCCCGGATAGCGTCGCCGCACCTCGTGCACGTGGCGCGGCGCAAACCGTTGGTGCACCGAACAGTATCCCTTCCACAGGATGAGGCGCACATCGCCTTCGCCGTGCGGATGGACAAGGGCCATCTCCTGCGGATCGTACACGGCCATGTCCGCCAGGGACAGGCCGAGCTTCACCCCCGTGTTTCGCCCGAGGTGCTCGTCGGGCAGAAAGAGGATGCGTTTCTTTTGCGTCCATGCGTAGGCGAACACCTTCTCCGCGTTGGACGAGGTGCACGTCAACCCGCCGTGCCGACCGACGAAAGCCTTGATCGCCGCGGTGGAGTTGACATACGTCACGGGGAGGATCGTATCACCAAACCGCTCGGTGAGAAGGTCCCAGCACGCCTCCACGTCTTCGATCGCCGCCATGTCGGCCATGGAGCACCCGGCGTTCAAGTCCGGAAGCACGACGACCTGTTCGTCGACGGTGAGGATGTCCGCCGTCTCGGCCATGAAATGCACACCGCAGAAGACGATGTACCGCGCGTCCAATTCGGCGGCGATGCGGGCCAGCTTGAGCGAGTCGCCGCGATAATCGGCAAAGGCGATCACGTCATCGCGCTGGTAGTGGTGGCCGAGGATGACGAGGTCCTTTCCCAGCGCCGCCTTGGCCGCGGCAATGCGGCAGTCCAGCTCTTCCGACGAAAGGCCGGTGTACGCCTCGTCGATCGGTGTCGGGTAGCGCACGTTTCCGGTAACGGCCATGGCGAACCCCCCTTGTCCTTGTGTCGGCACACGTTCAGCGGCCCGGCTGCACGTCCAGGCTGATGTCCAGCGCCCGTACCGAGTGGGTGAGCCAGCCTAGGGAGAGGACGTCTACCCCCGTAGCGGCATACACCCGCACGTTCTCCGGCGTAATGCCGCCCGACGCCTCGGTGATGGCCCGCCCCCCCACGCGGCGCACCGCCGCCGCCACCTCGTCGGGGGGCATGTTGTCGAAAAGGATGAGGTCAACGCCGAGCCGCACGGCCTCGTCAACCTGCTCCAGGGTGTCCGCTTCCACCTCGACCTTGATCCAATGCCCGACGTGCCGGCGAACCGCCTCGACGGCGCGGGAGAGGGACCCGGCGGCGGCAATGTGGTTGTCCTTGATTAGGACGCAATCGTAGAGGCCGAACCGGTGGTTGATGCCCCCGCCCATCCGCACGGCGTACTTGTCCAGGGCGCGGAGTCCCGGCAGCGTCTTTCGCGTGTCGGCGATGCGCACGGGGAAATCGGCCACAGCACGGCAGACGTCTCGCGTCGCCGTGGCGATGCCCGACAGGCGCTGCAGGAGGTTGAGGGCGACACGCTCGGCCGACAGGATGGCCCGGCCTTCCCCGGACACGGTGGCCAGCACCGTTCCCGCAGCCACGTCGCTTCCCTCGTCCACATGGCGTTCCATGCGCACCTGCGGGTCAAGGAGGCGAAACACCTCTTCCGCCACCGGGAGGCCGGCAATCCGTCCCGCCTGCTTGACCACGAGCCGCCCGACAAGGGGCGTCCCCGGCGGGAGGATCGCTTCGGTCGTCACGTCACCGGTTCCGATGTCTTCACGCAAGGCCTGCGCGATGAGCGGGCGTACCGACCACAGATGCATAGGCCCCTCCTTGGAGCGAGTGGATGTGAAATGCCGGATCCGGATGCGGCGCATCCTGCCGGTAGTGGGCCCCGCGGCTTTCCCGCCGCCAGCGGGCCGCGCGTGCGACGAGCAGGGCCGTTGTCACGAGGTGGCGGTCGGGTGTCGGGAGCGGATCCAGCCGCTCCAGGCAGGCGGCGAGCGCCCGCTCGGCCCGCGCCAACCCGTCCTCGTCGCGGACGATCCCCACGTGCGCCCACATGAGGTCTTGGAGGTGCGCCAGAAGCCGCGGATCCGGCTGCATGGGCAGGGCGGCGACGGCAGCGGCGGGAAGGGGCGGCGCCACCCTCTGCACCGGTTCATCCAGCGCCTCCGGCAGCGCTTCGGCCAGTTGCTCGGCCATGGCCACGCCTTCGAGCAGCGCATTGGAGGCGAGGCGATTGGCCCCGTGCAAGCCGCTGGACGCCACTTCCCCCACGGCGTACAGGCGCCGTACCGTCGTCCGGCCGCACGGGTCGGTGAGCACCCCGCCCATGCAAAAGTGCGCCGCCGGAACGACCGGGATCGGCTCGGATAAAGGGTCGACGCCGTGCCGCCGGCATAACTCCACGACGGTAGGAAACCGCCCCGCGAGGTCCGGGACGTACCGCGCATCCAGAAAGACCTTCCGCCCCGCCCGGAGTTCCTGGTAGATGGCCCGCGCCACCACATCCCGTGCGGCCAGCTCACCAAGCGGATGGACGCGCCGGAGGAATCGCTCACCACAGCTGTTGACGAGCACGCCCCCTTCCCCGCGCACCGCCTCGGAAACGAGGGGCAGCGGTGAGGCGGCGGCGCCCAGCGCGGTGGGGTGAAACTGGACAAACTCCATGTCCCGCAGTACGGCCCCGGCCCGGTACGCCAGGGCGTAGCCCTCCCCCAACGCAACGGGGGCATTGGTGGTGTAGCGATAGAGCTGACCCAATCCGCCCGTGGCAAGGACTACGGCGCGGGCGGTAAGCTGCAGGGCGCCTCCGCCGGCAGTCGTGGCCACGGCACCGGTGCATTCCCCGTCGCTCACCAAGAGCTCGGCAACCCGGACGCCTTCGCGCACGGCGATCCGGTCGTGGGCGCGCACCCGTACGCACAGCGCATCGACGAGGGCGCAGCCGGTGGCATCGCCCCCTGCATGGACGATGCGCCGCCGCGTATGGGCCCCCTCCCGCCCGAGAAGGAGGTTGCCCTGGGCATCGACGTCAAAGGGCACACCCAGCTCCGCCAGCAGGCGCACCACCCCCGGCCCGCGCGCGACCAGCGTCTGTACCGCCTGCGGGTCGCACAGTCCCTGCCCGGCGCGCAGCGTGTCGGCGGCATGGAACGCGGGACTGTCGTCCTCGGCAAGCGCCGCCGCCAGGCCCCCTTGGGCGAGCCGGCTGTTGCCGACTCCCAGGCGCCCCTTTGTCACCAACACCACCCGTCCATGACGGGAGGCCAGTAGCGCGGCGGCCAGTCCGGCCAGGCCCGAACCGATCACCAGCACGTCGGCGTCGATGCGTTCGTACACGGGGCATCCCTTCCTGCGGCGCAAGGCAAATCGGAATTCTTATTTCAAATTATCCGATGTGTCTTGAATGCTGTCAAGACAGGTGTAAACTTAAAGTGAGACGCGGTTCGAACAACGCCGATCGCACGGAAAGGAGGCGCGGTTCATGGACCTGACCCGCTATTTCGACCATGCGGCGACCACGCCCGTCCGCCCCGAAGTGATCGCGGCGATGGCCGCCTGCTGGGCGGACCACTTCGGCAATCCCAGCAGCTTGCACGACTTCGGTCTCCGGGCCAAGGAAGCCCTTGAACGCGCCCGCGCCGTCATCGCCGGAGCCATCGGCGCCAGCCCCCGAGAGCTAATCTTCACCGGCAGCGGCACGGAAGCGAACAACCTCGCCGTGCTCGGCGGTGCGCGGCGCATGCGCCGCCTGGGCAAGGGCGACCACGTCGTTGTCAGCGCGGTGGAACATCCATCGGTGCGCGAAGCGGCCAGGGCCTTGGAGGCGGAAGGCTTTCGCGTCACGTGGGTGCCCGTCGACGCCTACGCCCGCGTCGACCCCGATGACGTGCGACGCGCCCTGACACCGAAAACAGTGCTCGTGAGCGTCATGCACGCCAACAACGTCGTCGGCACGATCCAGCCGATTGCCGCCATCGCCGCCGCCGTTCGCCGGACGTCGGCCCTGTTTCACTGCGACGCCGCGCAAAGTTTCGGAAAGATCCCCGTGAACGTGAACGCCCTCGGCGTCGATCTGCTCACCGTGAACGCCCACAAGCTCGGCGGGCCCAAAGGTGTAGCGGCCCTGTACGTGCGCAAGGGCGTGCGCATCGACCCCCTCGTCTACGGCGGCAAGCAAGAGCGGGCCCTGCGCCCGGCAACGCAGAACGTGCCCGGCATCGTCGGCTTCGCCAAGGCCGTTGAGCTGGCTCTGGCCGAACAGGAAACGGAGCGCCGGCGCCTCGCCGCCCTCCGCCAGCGGCTGATCGCGCGCCTGGCAACGGCCATCCCCGGTTTTCACGTGAATGGCCACCCCACCGAATGCCTGCCGACGCACCTCAACATCCGCATCGACCGGATCGAGGGACAAGCCCTCATGCTCGAGCTCGACCGACGCGGCTTTGCCACGTCGAGCGGCTCAGCGTGCAGTGCCGCCAACCACGAACCCTCCTATGTGCTCCTGGCCATGGGGCAATCGCGGGAGGCCGCGTGGGAGAGCCTGCGCATCACCCTGGGCCGAACCACGACGGAAGCGAGCGTCGACGCCCTGGCCGACGCCCTCATCGCCGTCGCCCACGCATGGCAGCAGGCGGCCAACATCCCCTTCGCCGGCGGCCGGCCGTAAGGGCAGGATGGGGCGAAAAAAAAACATGACGCCCCGTTCGCAACGGGGCGTGGTCACATGGTGACAGCACGGCCGATCGGCTGGCCCATTCGGATCGGCATGCCCGGGTGCAGGTCGTCGCGCAGCCGCACCGCACCCTTCGAAAACAGCACGATCACCGTCGACCCAAAGGTGAAGTACCCCAGTTCGTCCCCTTTTCCTGCGTAGCGCGGCGCCTCGAGGACGCGGCACGTCAGCTTCCCGCGGCGGACGTTGGTCCGCACCGTCTCGTCGTAGGTGACGCACACGCTGCCGACCATCGTCGCCCCTACCTTGACGACGGCCACCTCCCCCCAGTCCGTCCGGATGTACGTGATGAGGCGCTCGTTTTTGGCAAACAGCCCGGCGACACAGCGCACGCCGAAGGGATTCACCGGAAAGAGCGTGCCCGGCACATAGCAGTACCCGGTAATCCACCCGCTTACCGGCATGTGAATGCGGTGGTAGTCACGCGGGCTGAGGTAAAGGGTGACGAAGGTGCCACCGTCGTACACGGCGGCCTTTTCGGAAGACCCGAGCAGTTCGCTTACGCGGTAGGTTACCCCCTTGGCCTGCAGCAGTGTCCCATTGGTGATGCCACCCATTTGCGACACCCGACCGTCGACCGGGCTCACGACGACGTCCGCACCGGGCGCCACCGGACGCACGCCGGGCTTCAGGCGTCGGGTGAAAAAATCGGCCAGGCTCTCGTACGCCTCCAGCGGCCGCTCCGCCTCGTCCACGTTGACGCCGTACGCCCGCGCGAAGCGGGGAATCAGCACGCGGCTCATCGGAGAAGCGGCCAAGTACCCGGCCAGGCGCGAGACGCTGCGCTTGGGCACGGCACGCAAGCACCACAGCATGAGGCGATCTTTTGCGACCATCTTCCGATGACCCATCGACAACCTCCATCGCAGCGTTTCGGACATGCCCTCGCGTTACAGTCCTCACGCAACAGCCTTACTGTACCACGGACAACGCGCGCCGATCAATTGAGGGGATACCCGGTGGAATTTTTCACGGGGCGTGATTTATACTGGAATGGAGAGCAGACAGGAGGGATACCCATGGCGGAACCGAACAAGCGGCAGACGATGGAGAACGAAGACCTCATCCACTCGCTGCGCGGTTTTACAATCTGGTTCAGCTTCTTTATGGGCTTGGCCGTCCTTTTCACCATCCTTGAGCTGCTGCTCAAGTGAAGGCGGCCGTCATCGGGGAACGAGGCGGGACATGCCCGTTCCCCTGTTTTTTATCGGACAGGCCGATCCACGCCTCCAGCGCCGGCACCACGCGTTTTCTCCTCCAGATTTCCCTGCACGAAAAACGGGCTGCGCGCTTCCCTTACCCCCGCGCAACCCAGCGAGCCACCGCGTCGCGCACCGACGGAATGTCGTCCGGATAGTACAGCTTGTGAATGGGCTTGGCCTGCTGGCGCAAGGCGCGGACAATGTCGGACAGCTCGACGATGTCCACCGGCTGCCCGCCCACCAGCACCCGCACCCCGGAAAAGTCGCAGAACAGCTTGTTGTCGCGGCGCACGACGGCAAGGTAAGAATCGGGGTCCAGTCCTTCCCGTGTAAGGGCGTCGCGGATGTGCGCCATTGCTTCCTCGCCCGGGAAATCAACGTACTGGAACAACCGACGGTGGAGAAAGCGGCTGGCGAGGTCGGCCAGCACCGGGTCAGCTTCGTGTTGCCACTCGTGGAAGGCGGCCATCATCACCGTCTCGTCGAGGGCAATGTATTCGGACACGCTCAGTTCGCGGTTCGGGTCGTTGCTGCGGAAGAACGGCACCAGGGCACGCGGGACAAAGGCGAGCCGCCCCTCACGGTACAGCATGCGCGCGCGACGCAAGATTTTCTCCAAGAGCACGTCGGACCCGATCGTGTTCGGGTGCAGGTACACTTGGGTAAACATGAAGTAGCGGGCCACGAGGTACTGCTCGACGGTATGGATGCCGCTCGGGCGCAGGACGATGGACGTGGGGATGTCGCCCCCGCCTTCCCAGTGGGGTTCCATGATGCGAAACATGCGCTCCAATTCAAAGCGCCCGTACGTCACGCCCGTGCAGATGGCGTCGCGCAGGAGGTAGTCCATCCGGTCAACATCCAGCTGACTGGCGATCAGCTGACGAATGAGCGGAAACCGCACGGGCTGCGCCTCGTCGTAAACGCGGGCCACCTCATCCGGGAAGCCGGGATCCATTCCCGCGAGGATGGCCGCGATTTCCTCGTCTTCGCGGATGATGCGCTGCGTCCACTCTTCGTGGCGGCTGCCGATGGCCTTTTCAAAGGCATGGGAAAAGGGGCCATGGCCGATGTCATGGAGGAGCGCCGCAACGTACGCCACAGCCACAAACTCATCCGGCTGACGGGTCCAAAACCGGCTCAGGTAGTTCAGCAACTTGCGCATCACTTCATACGCCCCAAGGGAATGGGCAAACCGGGTGTGCACCGCGCCGTGAAATGTCAGGTCCGAGGTGCCCATCTGCTTGATGCGCCGCAACCGCTGGAAGGCACGGGTATTGATGAGATCCCACACCAACCGCTTGCGTACGTGGATGTAGTCATGTACCGGATCCTTAAACACCTTCTCCTCGGGTAGCAGGGAAAGCTTCACGCGCTTCCCTCCCTCTTCAGCTCGCACGCCGTCGAACATCTCCCCCGCGGGAATTTCCCATGTCGTCATCCCAGTTTCCCTGTATTTTACGACACCCGCACCGCTGCGCGCAACGCCGCGCACGTAGTTGTCTTTCTTTTTTGTCTTTTCCATCGATTTTACGGCTCCATCGGCATTCTTGGCCGTACCGATGGAGCCCGGATTGTGGTCCTGTTCTCCCCTATCCCGCCGAATCAGGCCACGCAATGGGGACGGCATACGGGATCGGATCGCGCGCGCCGGCTTCCTGAAACCCCTTGATGCGCAGCCGGCAGCTGTCACACACACCGCAGGCCACGTCGCCACCCTGGTAACACGACGTGGTAAGGTGGTACGGGACCCCCAGTTTCATCCCGGTGCGGATGATCTCGGCTTTGGTCATGTGGAGGAGCGGCGTGCGGATGGCAATGGGGTGCCCCTCGACGCCTGCCTTCGTCCCGCGGCGTATCGCTTCCTGCATCGCCTCAATAAAGGCCGGGCGGCAGTCGGGGTACCCGCTGTAGTCGAGGGCGTTGACCCCGATGAAGATGGCCTCGGCTCCCTTGACCTCAGCGTAAGCCGCTGCAAGCGCCAAAAAAAGGAGATTCCGCGCCGGCACATAAGTGACCGGAATCTCGTCGGACAGGCCATGTGTCGGCACGGGAATGTCGGGATCGGTCAAGGCGCTGCCACCGATATCGTGCAAGAAGTCAAGGCGGGTGATGCGGTGCTCGCGGACGCGGTAGTGCGCGGCCACCCGCTTGGCCGCCTCAAGTTCGTTGCGGTGGCGTTGGCCGTAGTCGAAGGTCAAGGCATACAGCGCGTAGCCTTCCGCGGCGGCGATGCCCATGCAGGTCGTCGAATCCAGCCCGCCGCTCAAGATGACGACCGCTCGCTTTTCCATGTTGCACGCTCCTTTCCTGGGGTGGACCCAGCGCGGCCCCCGGGCGCCGACATGCGGTCTTCGGCGCGCGTCGACGCCCTACACCCCCCGCGCCTGCGGATCCCAAATCACTTTGTGCAGCTGGAGGTTCAGCTTGACCTCGGCCAGCCCGTGGGTCAGGATCAGTTCGACCAACCGCCGCGGGGGCATGGTATCCCACACCGGACTAAAGAGCACCTGCCCCTGGGGACGGTAGGTGTTCAACACCTCAACGGCCCGCCGAAAGTCGTCCTCGTCGGCAATAACAAACTTTAGCTCATCCTGGGGCCGCAACCGGTGCAGGTTGTCGACCACCATCGCCGCCTCTTCCCCCGATGCGGGCAGCTTGTAGTCGACAATATAGCGTACCTTCTCGCTCGGCACGGCCGCCAAGAAGGGGGAAAGGGGAACGGCGCCGCTTGTCTCCACGTGGACATCCACCACATGGGGCAGGTCGGCGAGAGCGGCGAGGAGCATGGCCGATTTTTCGGCATACATCAGCGGCTCCCCGCCCGTTACGCAGACGTGCCGCCACGGATAGCGTCCCACCGCTTCCCGAATCTCGGCCACGGTGAGGACACGCTGCGGTTTGTCGGGGGGATAGCTGTACGGCGTGTCACACCATGTGCAGCGCAGCGGACACCCGAACACGCGCACAAACACGGTGGGAACCCCCGCGCGGGTTCCCTCCCCTTCCACCGTTTCAAACAGCTCCACGAGGGGAAGGCGTGCCCGCCGCCACGCCTCTGGGTCGCGCACGCGGGCCGATTCCGCCCACCCCTCGCCGCCGAAAGAGGGCTGACCGTGGGCCGGCATCCTCACGTCGCCTCCATCCATTCCCGCTTGACGGCCGCGTAGCTGGTCGGCGTTTCCCACAAGACCACCTCTTCAACGCGCAGGCCCGGGATGCCCTCGCGCCCCAAGGCCTTTTCCAGCTCCTCAAACATCCACACCACCATGTTTTCCGCCGTGGTGTTCATCGGCGGCAGGACCGCATTGAGATACTGGTGATCGAGCCGGTCGACGATCGTTTCCTTGACAATGCGCTTCAGGTCGGCAAAATCGATCACCAGCCCGCGGTCGTCCGGGTACCCGCTCACGGCGACGCGCAGGCGATAGGTGTGCCCGTGCAAAATGGCGCATTTTCCTTCGTAGCAATGAAGATGGTGGGCGCTGTCAAAGGTGAACTCCTTGGCCACGAGCACGCGTTTCTGGTGGTAGCGCAGCTGCTCGCGCGTGATGTCCTTACCCAGCGTTTGCAGCGTCGTCGGATGATTGCGCATGCGCGGCATCACTCCTCTGGTTCCGACCTTCAGCCGACAGGTTTCGGCCCCGGCCAAACATGCGGATGAGGGAGGCGAGCAGGGCGTGGCGGACGAGCGTCCACAGCTCGCGCCACGTCAGGGGCTCATCCCAGCCTTTCGCCTTGGCGCGCGCAAAGGCCTGCCGCGCCTCCGCCCACCGACCTCGGCGCAAGGCGATGAAGCCGCGCAACAGCCACACGTTCCCGTCGTCGATTTCCGCTTCCGGCACCGTATCGAGCAGCTGCGCGGCCGATTCGACATCCCCCTTGCGCAGGTACAGCCACGCCAAGCGCACGCGCGCCGGCAGGAACGACGCGTCGGCCTTGAGGGCCGCCGAATAGGCTGCTCCGGCCTCCGCGCTGCGACCGAGGGCCTCAAGGACCTCACCGTACCGGACCCACGCCGACGCATCCCCTGATTCCACGGCGAGGTAACGTTCGTAGGCCTCCCGTGCCTCCTCGAGGCGCCCCATGCGCGCCAAGACCATCGCTTTATTGTTCCACATCGCCGTCCAGCCCTTTTCACGCTGGAGGCATTGTTCGCAGACGGCCAAGGCGCGTTCCAGTTCGCCGGCTTGGAAATAGCACCACCCGAGGCGGCTCCAGGATTCGTGGTCGTCCTCATCCTGCGCAACGACGCGCGCATACCATTCGGCCGCTTCCCGGTAGCGCCCCATCTTCTCGTAGGCGTACCCTTTGTTGTGCAGCGGGGTGGTCTCCTCGGGACGGATGCGGTGGGCCTCGTCAAACGCAGCCAGGGCCTCCTCATAGTGCCCCGTCTCTCCGCAGGCGATGCCAAACTGGATCCACGCCTCGTAGTCGTCGGGCACGAGGGTCAAGTAGGTTCGCCACAGCCGCCGCGCGTCCGGCCACTGCTCGCGCTCCGAAAGCAGGCTGGCGGCGCGAAAGAGGATCTTGGGGTCCTGCGGATCGAGGGCCAAGGCCTTTCGGTACGCCTCAAGGGCCTCGTCGTGGCGGCCCAGCTGTTCCAAGGCGTAACCGCGATTGTAGTGGCCCAAGGCGTACGAGACGTCCAAATGGATCGCCTGGTCAAAGGCCCCCAACGCCTCCTCGTACCGCCCTTGGTCGAGGAGGAGGGTGCCGTAGTTGTTCCAGAAGCGCTCCTGGGCCGGCTCCCGCCGCAAGGCCTCCTTGAAGGCCGTTTCCGCCGCCTCCCAATCGCCCAGGTCGGTGAGGCACAGGGCGTACCAGTTCCACGCCTCGGCGTTGTCCCCTTCCAGGGACACCCAACGCCGCGCCAGGGGCAGGGCTTTGGCCGCTTTCCCCATCGACGCCAGCAGGCGGACGCAGCCTTCGAGCGCTTCGGGGTTGTCGGGGTTCCGATTGTGCGCCTGTTCATAGTACGCCAGGGCGCGCTCAAGATCGCCCAGACGCTCCCAGATGTCGCCCAAATTGAGCAGGGCGCCTTCGTCGTTGGGGCGCAGGGCAAGGACCTTTTCGTAGGCTTCCCGCGCCTCCTCGAGGCGCTCGTCGTTGGCCAGGGTCACGCCCTTGCTGTACCAGATGTCCGGGTTGTCCGGCTCAAGGCGCAACGCCTCTTCGTAGGCCTGGTAGGCTTCGTCAAACCGGTCGAGCATTTCCAGGCAGATGGCCCGCATCTGCCACCACTCGGCGTTGCTCTTGTCCAGCGCCAGCGCCTCGTCGATCGCGGCCAGCGCGGCTTCGTAACGTTCCAGCGCCATCAGGCAATCGGCCAGCCGATACCACGCCACCGCGTCGCGCGGATTGATTTCCACGACACGGCGAAACGCTTGCACCGCTTCCTCGTAGTCCTCGAGGTAGCGGTGGGCCATGCCCTTGAAGAACCATGCTTCGGCCATATCGGGATGCAGGCGGACGAGATAATCGTATTCCTCGACCGCCCGTTCATAGTCTTCCGCATTGTAATAGCGATGGGCCATGGACAGCCGTTTTTCCAAATCCATGACCGATCACCTCGCTTCCACAGCAAAAGGAACGAGCACCGCCACGGTGCTCGTTTCACCTGCTCATCAGATTGAGTATACCACACACAAATCGTTCATGCCACAGGGCGTGCTACCGGTTGGCCGCGTCGTCGCGGTCGCGCTGGCGCAGGGCGTTGAGGAGCCGCCAGCGGCTGACGCGGGCATCGTCATAGTCCGGATCCAGGCGCAGCGTCTCGTTGTACGCGTAG
>PKQU01000019.1 GCA_017577925.1 Bacillota bacterium | reverse complement strand
AAGAAGTGGCCCAGGCGGCGCAACGGCTTACGGAAATGGTCGAGTCGCTCAACCGGGAAATCGCCAAGTTCAAGCTCGACGCCGAATAACCCCTTTGAAACGCCCCTTCATCCCCCGATGAAGGGGCGTTTTCGTTTGCCGCACGTGCCCAGGACCAACGAAAACCCCCCTTCCACGGGGGAAGGGGGCAATGGTTCACTCACCGCCCGATCCGGTCGCGCTTGCGCTCCCGTTCGAGCTGGCGCAGCTCAACGCGCCGAATCTTCCCAGACGTCGTCTTGGGCAGTTCCGTAACGAACTCGATTTCACGGGGATACTTGTAGGGGGCCGTCAGTTTCTTGACGTGTTCCTGCAGTTCGGCAACCAGTGCGTCCGACGCATCGGCCGGATTTTTCAAGACGACAAACGCCTTGACGATGCTGCCGCGGACCTCGTCCGGGCTGGCCACCACGGCGCATTCCTGTACCGCCGGATGCTTCACCAGCGCGTCCTCCACCTCGAAGGGTCCGATGGTGTACCCAGCGCTGATGATGATGTCGTCGGCGCGGCCCTCAAACCAGAGGTACCCATCCTCGTCCATCCGCGCCTGGTCGCCGGTGACATACCAGTCGCCGCGGAAGGCTTGCGCGGTGCGCTCGGGATCGTTGTAATACCCCTTGAACAGGGCCGGCGCGCTGCGGTGCACGGCGATGTCCCCGACCACTCCCGGCGGCACCGGATTGCCGTCCTCGTCAATGATGGCCATCCGGGCCGCCGGCGTCGGTTTGCCCATCGAGCCGGGCCTCACCTCCATGCCCACCATCGTGGCCACGAGCAGCGTGTTCTCGGTTTGGCCGTACCCGTCGCGCACCTGCACGCCGAAATGGCGCCGGAACGTGTCGATCACTTCACGGTTGAGCGGCTCGCCGGCGCTCACCGCGCTGCGCAGGTACAAACGGAACCGCTCCAGGTTGTCCACTTTGGCCATGAGGCGATACTCGGTGGGCGTACAGCATAACACGTTGATGCGATACTTTTCAAGAAGTTGCAAATACTTTTCCGGCTCGAACCGCCCATGATAGGCGAATCCCGCTGCACCCGAAGCCAGCGTGGAGACAAACGGGCTCCACAGCCACTTGGCCCACCCGGGGCTGGCCGTGGCCCACACGATGTCGGTGTCGCGGATGTCGAGCCAGTACGTGGCCGCGACGGCGCGATGGGCATAGGCCCATCCGTGGGTGTGCATGACGCCCTTCGGGTTCCCTGTGGTGCCCGAGGTGTAGAGCAGGAAGGCCAGGTCATCGCGGTGCGTCTTTTCCGTTTCGAACGCCACCGGTTGGCCGGCCACGACGTCCTCGTACCGCACCCATCCATGCGCTTCGCCGCCGATCACGACAAAGTGCGTCAGGCTCGGCGCCTCAGCGCGAATGGCATCGACCTCGTCCACAAGTGTTCGATAGCCAATGATGGCCTTGGCTCCCGCGTGGTTGACACGGTACAGGATATCTTTGGCCCGCAAGAGCTCCGAGCCGGGCATGAGCACGGCTCCCAGTTTCAAGCAGGCCAGGTAAGCAACATAGCTCTCCGGAATGCGCGGGAGCAGGATGACAACCTTGTCGCCCTTTTTCACCCCCAGCGCACGCAGACCGTTGGCCAGACGATTGGATTCCTCCTTCAGCTGCCAATACGGGATAATGCGCGTTTCACCCTGGGCGTTCTCCCAATACAGCGCAATCTTGGTGCGATCTTCGGCAAAGCGGTCAATGTCCTGTGCCACGTTGTACCACTCTGGCGCAATCAGGTCCACTTCCGGCGTCGGCGTCACGTTGTTCATTCCTCCTTGTCACGAGATGGGGGATAACTGTTCAACAATGTATATTCGCGAAGGAGTGCCGATCTCCCTGCTTCAGTAATGAAAATATTTTTAACGTTCAAAACAAAGAACTGCCTGTCGGGAAGAAGGCAGTCCTGTAACAGAAGACCCGGTCAGATGTTCCGTCCGTTCCCGGCCAAGCAGCTCCCCGCGGGTGTTGACCCGGCGGCTTCGCACCTCATGCTGGAGCACACCGGTGGAAACGGTACCAATAAAGGCAGCGGCCAAAGCCGCTGCCGGGGTGGTCCAATCTTATCAGGTTATTGTTGCGGAAAACGACCAGCCAGTTGCTGTTCAGCCAGCGCCACCAGCCGCTTCGTGATTTCCCCGCCCACCGAACCGTTCTGACGGGAGGTGGAATCCGGGCCGAGCTGGACACCAAACTCCTGCGCGATCTCGTATTTCAGCTGGTCCAGCGCTTGGTTCGCTTGAGGCACCACCAGGCGGTTCCGACCACCGCGATTCTGATCAGCCATTTTGGTCACCTCCTTGTGTGGTGGTACCCTTATGATGCGAAGCTGCCGGACACAAAATGCGAAGAAAAAGCTGGCGTCGTTAGGAGAGAACGGTAAGCGCCTTGCTGTACCGGGTCAACACCTCCGCCCCCCGCTCGGTGACCCGGCACATGTCCTCAATGCGCACGCCGCCCCAGCCCGGCACGTACACGCCCGGCTCGACGGTGATCACCATCTCCGCCTCAAGGGCCGCGCTGTTCCCCCCGTCGACCGACGGCGGCTCGTGGACGGACAGGCCCACGCCGTGTCCCAGCCGGTGAATGAAGTAGGGGCCGTAACCGGCGTCGTCCAACACCTGCCGGGCCACGCGATCCAGTTCGGCACACGTGATCCCAGGGCGGATCGCCTTCAGCGCCGCTTCCTGAGCGGCTTGCACGGCCTCGTACACCCGGCGCATCCGTTCATCGTCCGCGCCGACGACAAACGTGCGCGTGATGTCGGAATGGTAACCACCCAAGCGAAGGCCAAAGTCGATCAGCAAAAAGCTCCCCGGCTCGATGGGGTGGGCCCCCGGTACCCCGTGGGGCAACGCGGAACGCGCTGCGGACAAGACGAGCGGGGAAAACGCCATGCCGTCTGCACCAGCGCGGCGCGCCTGGTGCTCCAGCTCGTCGGCCAGGTCCCGTTCCGTCATCCCCACACGGAAATGCTGAAGTGCCGCTTCCAAGACGCGGTCCGTCAACTGGGCCACCTGGCGCAACACCTCGATTTCCCGCGCGTCCTTGATCATGCGCAGGCGGCGAACCTGCGGCGCCACGTCCACCCAGCGACGAACGCCCAGCCATTCGCCCAGCTGTTCGGCCCAGGATAGGGAGAGGGCGTGCTTCTCGACACCCAACGGCCCCTCCCCCCTTCCGGCAGCTCCCCGCACCGCTTTTTCAGGCCCTTCATCATCGCGGTACGCCCACACGGAAAGACCCGTCGCTTCGGCCGGCTCCCGCTCCAGGGCGGGAACGACAAGCGCCGGCTCCCGGTCTCGAAAGAGAAAGAGCCCCACAAAGCGTTCATGGGGTTCGCACCAAAACCCTGTAAAATACCCCACCGTCGCAGGATCGGTCAGCAGCACCCGGTCGGGCAGCTGCGCGCCGCCTTGTTGCCAAAATCGTTTCACACGATCCATCGGCTTCCCTCCCTTGGCGTTCGCTCTTTCTTTTCCACATCGAGAGAGGGAAGTCCTGCCTTCGCCATTACCGGGAGGGCTGCTCGACAACTTGTGGCACAGGAAGGTGATTGAGCGCAATGCGCGCTGCATCCCGTGACGAGTGGGGATTGCCCAGCCGTCGGGCCCCTTCGCGCAGAGCGGCCAGCCGCTTGGGGTCGGCCACTAACGCCTGTACCGTTGCCACCGCCTCCTCTACCGTTTCGCAAGCCAGCGCGGCCCCGTGCTCGACGAGAAACAAACGGTTGCGCGTTTCCTGCCCAGGGAACGCCTCCAAGAGCACCAAGGGCAGGCCGAGGGCGAGGGCTTCCGACGTCGTCAAGCCGCCCGGTTTGGTGATCATCACGTCGGAGGCGGCCATCAGCTCGTGCATGTTGTGCACGTAGGGGAAGACCACCAGGCGATGGCGGTAGCTCCGGACCAGGGGCGTCAATTCGTCGTACAACGCCCGGTTGTACCCGGTGACGACGAGAACCTGCAGCGGCGCGTCGATCCGCTGGGCCAACTGCTCAAGCAATGCATGGAACGGCCCGATGCCCATTCCCCCGCCCGCCAACAGCAGGGTGAAGCGCTCTTCCGCCAATCCCAAGGCCCGTCGCAACTGGCCGCGGTCAGGCAGATCGGCCACCTCGCCAAACCGCGGATCAATCGGGATGCCGGTCGGAAAAATGCGCTCGGCCGGGATTCCGAAATCGCGCACCAGCTTCTCACGCTGGACGGCTCCGCTGACCAGGTAAAAATCCACATCCTCGTGAACCCAGAACCCGTTGATGTCAAAGTCCGTGATCACCGCCCCAATTCGACAGGACAACCCCATAAGCCGCCGCAGGTGCACCACGGCCCCGATGGCAAAGGCATGGGTGCAGACGATCAAGTCCGGCCGTTCCTGTTCGAGTAGGGGCTTGAGCCGCGCGGCCACCACACGCCCCAGTCGTTCCTTCATCAGCGAGCTCAAGGGGCGTTCCATCTCGTAGGCCCATCCCCACAAGCGTGGGGCCGACTGCAGGGTTTGCCGGTACACCACGCGCGTCAGGTTTTCCAACCGCGGGCTGACGTACGACAGGGCATTGACCACGCGAACCCGGGCCGTGGGCATCAGTTCCTGAATGGCAGCCGCCAGTGAGCGTGCGGCCCGGCTGTGCCCTTCTCCCGCGATCGATTCCGAGAGGATGAGAATGCGAACCGCATCGGTCATCGCCTACCCGAACCCCTTTACGCGTCAAAGGTATCGCCGCAAGAGCTCAGCCGTCGAAATGTATACCCGACGCGTGATCAGAAAGTCGCGTTTCTCCGCCAATCGCTTGGCGCCCGATGGATGCATGAGCCAGAGCAAGCCTTTCAGGTAATAATTTTTATACCGGAAATACAAAGTCGGCGGAACATCGCACACGTCAAACCCCAAGCGTTCCGCCCCGCGGTACAGGAAGGTGGTTCCCATCAGGCCCTTGATCTCGGCGCGTCGCGGATGGTTGGCCACGTAACGGGCCAGACCGGGCAGCGAGCGGCGGATCTCCCGCAGGACCGGAATCCCCAGCTGGGTGCCCGGCGCGGCATGCCGCAGCATTTCAGCCAACCGCAGGTTGTGAAGATGCAACTTCAAAATCCAGTCGCCCGGTTGAATGCGCACGCCATCCCGTGTCGTGAGCGGATCCCCGTGATACCTCAGCAGGACAACGCGAAACAGGTTATCCCCTTTTTTCACGTACTCGAGACGGGTACATCGCTGGTAAACGGCATCCCACCACCGCCAAGCGGCCAGCAGTCCACCGTTCATCCCCGTCAACCCTTTCTTCGATCATCATACCCCCATCTCCTAGTATTTACACCCCGCGCCCCGCCCATGCCCGTCGATCACCAACTCGGCCGGGTGCGCAGCCATCGAGCCACCCAAAACATGGCCACCGCTGCCAAAAGGGGCAGGACCCGATGCCCCAGCTCCCGATACGCCCCCATCCACCGCGACACCCAGGCGTCGTGCACGATCATGTCCACCGCGGTATACACCAGCACGGATGCGCCCAGCACAACCAACAGGGGATAGCGGTTCATCCACCGCGCCACGACGGTGCTGCCCCACATGAGCAGGGGAATGCTCAAGCCAAGGCCAATCAGGATCAGCCACACCTCGCCATGCGCCGCCCCGGCAATCGCCAACACATTGTCCAAGCTCATCACAAAGTCGGCCACAACGATCGTCTTGACCGCCGCACCCAGCGACCGCCCGCCGTCCAAACGGGGATCGGGCTCGTCGTCTTGTTCAACGACGAGCGTTTTCGCCAACCATAATAGCATCACACCGCCCACGGCGGAAAGCAGGGGGATGCGCAGCAAAAAGGTGGCCACCACTGTCAAGGTCACGCGTAACACCACCGCACCGGCACACCCCCACCACACGGCCAAACGGCGCTGGCCGGCGGGGAGATGGCGGCAGGCCATGCCGATCACCACAGCGTTGTCACCGCTCAGCACGATGTCGATGAGCAGGATGTTGACGAGCGCCAGCCCTTCCTCAAGCGCCACACGGTTCCCCTCCGACACCTTACTTCCCACAAAGCGCAGACGACACCAGAAGGCGTTCGGGACGCACAGCCCTGTCCCTACCACTCCTATTCGCCAGCCCGGTGGGTCATGCGTTGCCACCTTCCGACGCCTTGTGCACACAAACGAAAGCGCCTCCCCCGAGCCAACGGGGGAGGCGCTTTCCTCCACACCCACGAAAGGATACCCGTCACGCGCTTGCCGTCTTCTCCCCTTCGGCCACCACCGGGTTGGTCAGTGTTCCAATGCCGTCGATCGTCACCGACACGACATCGCCCGGTTTGATGGGGCCCACGCCCGGCGGCGTTCCGGTCAAGATAACATCGCCCGGCAGGAGCGTCATCACCGCCGTCACCGCCTCGATCAGCTGGTAGACATTAAACACCATCTGCGCCGTGTTCCCTTCCTGGCGCACCTCGCCGTTCACCGTCAGGCGAATGGCCAGATTCATCGGATCCAGTTGGGCGGCGGGCACAATGCCAGGTCCCAGCGGGCAAAAGGTGTCGAAGGATTTGCCCCGCGTCCACTGCCCATCGGCAAACTGCAGGTCACGGGCCGTCACGTCGACGGCGCAGGTGTAGCCGAGGATATACTCCTTCGCTTCGGCCGCCTTCACGTGGCGGGCTCGTTTTTTGATCACCACGGCCAGCTCGGCCTCGTGGTGCACATTCTGGCTCAGCCGCGGGTAAACAATCGGCTCATTCGGCCCGATGACCGCGGTCGAGGGCTTAAGAAACATGAGCGGCTCTTTGGGCAGCTCGCGTCCCATCTCCTTGGCGTGGTCGACATAGTTGACGCCGATGCACACTACCTTGCTCGGCTCGCACGGGGCCAAAAGACGAACCTCCGATACGGGAAGCTCCTTGCCCGGGATGTAGGGCCGCCCCCCCTCGGCGTAGAAGACGTCGCCAACCACCATGCGCACCTTGTCGTCCACCATCCAGCCGTACCGCACCTTGCCATTGTGCTCGTAGCGCACCAACATGGCCCCCACTCCTCCCCGGGTGTTTGGTTACAGCAGATCGGCAATCTCGTCGCGCGCGCGCCAGTCCAGCGTCTCCATCTCCGTGCGGGCAATGGCGTCGGCCACCAGCTCATCGACGGGCAGCGCCTGCTCCAGCTCGGCCGCCTCCTCGGGATCGGGCTTGGTTTTGGGATTTTTCGGCACGAAGATCGTGCAGCAGTCTTCGTAGGGGCGGATGGAAATCTCGTAGGTGCCGATGGCCTTGGCCGTCTCCATGATCTCAGCCTTGTCCATGCCCACGAGGGGGCGCAGGACGGGGATGGTGACGACGCGGTTGATCGTGTTGAGGCTCTCCAGCGTCTGGCTGGCCACCTGGCCGAGGCTCTCG
The DNA here is from genome assembly GCA_017577925.1 of Bacillota bacterium. Taxonomy (GTDB): domain Bacteria; phylum Bacillota; class Bacilli; order Calditerricolales; family Calditerricolaceae; genus Calditerricola. The sequence continues at coordinate 9,074 of PKQU01000019.1, read as the reverse complement.
CCGGTAGCCAGGGCGAGGGCGCGGCGCTTTTCGGCGATTCCCTGGGCGATGCGCATCATAAACCGGCGCATGATCGTGATGCCGTAGGCCTCGGGCACGTGCTGGCGAATCCGCGTCTGGATCTCCGTAAAGGGCACCACGTGCAGCCGGATCGGTCCACCGTAGCGCGATAGCACCCGCGCCAGGTCGCGCACCTTCTCCAGGGCCTGCTCGCTGGTGAACGGGTAGCTGTGAAAGTGGATCGCCTCCAGCGTCACCCCGCGCTTCAGCATGCGCCAGCCGGCCACGGGGCTGTCGATGCCGCCGGAAAGCAACAGGAGCACCTTCCCGCTGACGCCCACGGGGAGCCCGCCGGGGCCGGGCCGCGACTCGACGTACAAAAACGCCCCCTCCGGGCGCACTTCCACCGCCAGCTCCACGTCGGGCTCGTGCACGTCGACGGTCAGGTTCTCCGTGTTGCGCAGCACGTGGGCGCCGACGAGGTGGTTCAGCTCGTGCGAGGTGTGCGGGAAGTTTTTCACGCTCCGCCGGGCCGCCACCTTAAACGTCCGCGGCGCGGGCGAAAGGGAGCGCATCAGCGCCAACGCCGCCTCCTGGATGGCCGCCAGTTCGAGCGGCGTGCGCACCGCGGGGCTGAAGGAGACCAGCCCGAAAACGCGCTCCAGGCGCTCCGCCACCTCGGCGAAGGGCACATCGCCCAGCTCCACCAGCAGGCGGCCGTAGGCCCGGCGCACACGCAGACCCGGAAAATCGGCCAGCGCCTGCCGCACGTTGGCCAGCAGGCGGTGTTCAAATTGGCCGCGGTTTTTTCCCTTTAGCGCCAGTTCTCCGTACCGCAGCAGAACGACGTCGTACCGCATGGGTCACCCCTTCATCCACGCGAGAAGTTCAGACAGGCGCTTCTCGAGCGCCGCCAGAAAACCGTCCACGTCCCGTTCGGTGGTCTCGTAGCCGAAGCTGACGCGAATGCCGGTCCGCGCCCGCTCTTCGTCGCCGAACATGGCCATCAGCACCCGGCTCGGCTCGTCCTTTTTGGAGGAACAGGCGGACTTGGTCGACAGGAGGTAGCCCTCTTCCTCCAGAGCATGCAGCAGCACCTCGGGCTTGATTCCAGGAACCGAGAAGTTGACGATGTGGGGGGCAGCCTCTTCGTCGCGCTCCGGCGAATTGAGCAGGACGCGGTCGCCCCATGCGCGCAAGCCTGCAACGAGCCGGCGCTTGAGGCGCGCGAAATGATCGGGTTTGGCCGCCTGCTCTTCGCGGATGAGGCGCATGGCCTTGGCCATCCCAACAATGCCGGGCACGTTTTCCGTCCCCGATCGCAGGCCCCCTTCCTGCCCACCGCCGGCCAAGAGGGGAAACAGCGTCACCCCTTCCCGCACGTACAGCAAGCCGACGCCCCGCGGGCCGCGGAGCTTGTGCCCCGTGAGCGACAAGAGGTCAATCCCCCAGCCCTTGGGATCAAGGGGCACCTTCCCAAAGCTCTGCACGGCATCCACATGAAACAGCACCTTGGGATACCGCTTCAAACGGCGGCCGATCTCGGCAATGGGCTGGAGCGAACCCGTCTCGTTGTTCACGTGCATGATGGACACCAAAAGGGTGTCGTCGCGCAGCGCCCGCTCCACGTCGTCCGGCGACACGCGGCCCGTTCGGTCAACGGGCAGGTACGTGACGGAAAAGCCCAGCTCCTCGAGCTGTTTGGCCACGCGGTAAACGGCGGGATGCTCCACCATCGTCGTCACGATGTGCCGCCCGCGGTCGCGGTACTGAAAGGCAACGCCCTTCAGCGCCGCGTTGTTGCTCTCCGTACCGCTCGATGTAAACACGATCTCCCCCGGGCTCACGCCGAGGGCCCGCGCGGCAACTTCGCGGGCCTGCTGGAGCACACGGCCCGCTTCCGCTCCCGCCTTGTGCAACGAGGACGGATTTCCGTAAAAACGTGTCATCGCTTCCGTAACCGCCTTCACCACATCAGGGTGGGGCGGCGTAGTTGCGGCGTGATCCAGGTAGATCATGGTGAAAAACCCCTTGCCTATTGACATTCACTCACCATCTTACCACAATTCTTCCCGCTTGCAAGCAAACCGGCGGCCGTCCCTGATCACGTTCGACTGCGGTCACGGTTTAATGCCAAGGTATTTTTTTGCGATAGGATCTTAAAAAAAACCAGTTGATTTGCAAACGCTTTCAACACATTTTACTTCTTTACAAGTAAAAGATTCGTTGTTAGAATGATCGATAAATTCATGAGATGCGGAGGGGACTGACGATGACCGTGACCGTCGATGTGCAAGTGTTGAAACGTCTGGAAGAGGAAATCGATCGCCTCCATCGAGAAGTGCAACGCATGCTGCAAAACACCGAAGGGTTTGAACCCACCGAGTTGGACACCCTGTTGACCGAGGTGTACAACTAACTCGCGACACGGGCATCCGGCCCGACAGGGAAGCCTCCAGGTTCGTCCCGGAGGCTTTCTTCACGCGAAAAGGGATCGTGCGCTAGAAGAAGAACGGGCGAAGCAAGACTGCACCCAGCAGCGAGATCAAACCCAGGCCGATGGCCCACCAGGCAAGGGTGCGGGCGCCTTGACGATGCCCCACGTATCCGACGATGACGCCGGCGGGAGCGAACAGAAACGGAAGCACAAACAGGCTGATCACCGAGAGGATGATACCGGCAATCGCCCACCCGCTTCCGTCGGTGCGCTCCGATTGTTCACCCGTGTCCTCCTCACGTCGGGGCGCGGTGGTGGGCACAATCTCGGCAGCCAGTTCCTCGTCGGCGGAATCGCCTGCGCGGGCACGATCGCGAACGTCCGCCTCGCCTTCCGTCCAGCGAGCGCGCGGTTCGTACATGCACATTCCCTCTTTCTGCGTGGTGTACCCCTAGTATGCCGACCCGCCGCCGCAATTATGGCGCCGAGTTTTTGGAGCCGGATCCTTGTCAGCCTTCGGCAATTTCGCTATGCTCCTCCATGAGAGCATCCGCCGGGCCTGGTGAGGAGTGAAGCGTGTGACCCACATTTCTCGCGGTTTGTGCATCGGCATCGACATCGACGGAACGGTGACGAACCCCGCCAGCTTCCTTTCCCACCTCAACCGCGCCTTTGGCAAGCGGCTGTTGTACCCCCAGGTGCGCCAATATGATCTGATTCCCGTGTACCAGGTCACGCCGGAGGCATTCTGGCGCTGGTACGAACGCCATTCAGCGGACGTCTACCGCACGTCACCGCCCAGTCCCTTCGCCCGGGACGTCTTGCGCCGCTTGGCGCGTCATCACACGCTCATCTATATCAGCGCGCGCGAGCCGGAGCACTACGACGTGACGGTACAATGGTTCGAGGCGCATGGCATTCCCTATCACAAGATCATTCTGCTGGGCTCCCACGACAAAGTAGCGGAAGCGCGCCGCCAGCAAGTGGAGCTGTTCCTCGAGGATCGGTATGAAAACGCCTGCGCCTTGGCTGAAGCACTCCAGGTGCCGGTGCTGCTTTTTGATACACCTTACAACCAAGGACCGCTTCCATCCCTTGTGACGCGCATTCGGTCCTGGAGGGAAGTCCCCGCCTACCTGGACGCCCACTTTGGTCGGCCCTGCGCAACCTGATGGGATTGGAAAACCCCGTTCCCGGTTCCCGGAACGGGGTTGGTTTGTTCATTGACGGGGCTTAAACGTGTGACAGCACGTATCGCTGCTCGATTGAGCCACGTCCTTGTGGTCGGAGTCAACCTGGATTTCCCCGATTTCTTCCCGGAACGAAGCGCGTGCGTGGCGGTCAATCTCCACCATGATGGCATCGGCGGTGCAGATGTTTCCGCTGCCCCAGTAGGTGCAGTTCGAAACGCTGCATTTGACAACGGGCATTCCGATCACCCCCTGAAGCTAGCGTACCCGGTTTCCCTCCTTCGCATACGGACACCACCCGCCGATCCTAGCCGGGAAACTTTCCTTACGTTGGTTTTCACAAAACGTTAACAGTCACGCCCAAGCGAATCTGCTATTGTAAGAGAGGGGTAACACCAAAATCCCCTTCCTCGTCTTCCTCACCGACTTGGCCCCGCCTGCATGGCGGGGCCTTCTTGTTTCCTCACCGCTTCCCCTTCACCGACTCCGCTTCCAAGTATGCCAGCGCCACCCCCACCATCATCTGCACCCCAATCGGCAGCACCGCTTCATCGATTGTGAAGCGAGGGTGGTGGTGCGGATAGCGCGCCATCTCCCCGTTCATGCCAATAAAGAAATAGCATCCCGGCCTTTGCTGCAGATAGTAGGCAAAGTCCTCTCCACCCATCGACGGCTCCGCCTCGACAACGCGCTCGGGACCGACCACCTGCTCGGCCACGCGGCGAACCAGATCGGCCATGGCCGCATCATTGACCACCGCCGGATCGCCAAAGGTGTACATCACCTCGGCCGTCGCCCCGTGGGCCGTACACACCCCGTCGACCACCCGACGCAGGCGCTCGGCAATGAGACGGCGAACAGGCTCGCGAAAGGTCCGCACGGTACCGGCCAGCGTCGCCGAATCGGGAATGACGTTGTAGCCCTCCCCCGCCTGCACGGACCCGACGCTGACGACGGCCGGCTCGAGGGGGGAAACATTCCGGCTGACCACCGTTTGCATGCTTTGGATGACAGCGGCGGCCACCACAACGGGGTCAACCGTCTCGTGGGGCATCGACCCGTGGCCCCCTCTCCCCTGGATGCGCACCGTGAACCTGTCGGCGGCAGCCATCAGCGGGCCGGCCTTCACCCCCACAGTGCCTTTGGGCTGGGACTGCCACAGGTGCAGCCCGAAAATGGCGTCCACGTCGTCCAAGACGCCCTGTTCCACCAGAAACCGAGCCCCGCCGGGCACCGCCTCTTCGGCGTGCTGGAAAATGAATTTCACCGTCCCGGCCAACTCGGCCCGCCGTTCGGCCAGGATGCGTGCCGCGGTGAGCAGAATCGCCGTGTGGCCGTCGTGGCCGCATGCGTGCATGATGCCCGACCGTGTGGAAGCGTAGGGCAGGCCCGTCTCCTCCTGCACGGGAAGGGCATCGAGGTCCGCGCGCAGGGCGACAGTTGGGCCCGGCCGATCGCCGCGCACATACCCGATGACGTGGTTGTTCCCGTAGGCCATGGTTTCCACGCCCCACGCTTCCAAGTGCGACCGAACAAAGCGCGCCGTTTCCACTTCCTCATGGGACAGCTCGGGGTGCGCGTGGAGGTGACGCCGCACCGCCACCGTCCACGCCTGCAAGCTCGGATCCCCCCACAGCCAGTTGGTCACCACGTGGGCCTCCCCTCCCCCGTTTCTCACCGGTTTGCTGTTCGCCGTTCAAAGGAGCGCCGCCGCCCCTCGGCCTCGTGCAAGACCACCTGCGCGAGCGCCTTGGCTTGTGCGAAATCAAGGGCGCGAAACGCTTCTTCCGCTTCCTTGAGCATCTCTTCCCAACGCGGATGGGCCCCGCGATACCGATTGGCCCGGCAGATGGCCGCCTCCGCTCGGCGATATCCTTCCAACAGCCCCTCCACTGCCTGCTCCCACGCGCGCACCTGCTTCATCAGGGTGTCGGCCTGCTGTTGCACCGCCTCCACGTCGAGGGGGACGCTGCGCAACTCGGCCTGCAGCTGGCGGAGGGCTGTACGCGCTTCCCGCAAGGTGACGTCCATCCCTTGGGGAAGGGGTAAAAATGCGCGTTCCAGGTCCTGCGTCCGGCGGTGCAGGATGCGTTCCATCTCGATCACCGCCTGCCGCACCGCCCGCTCCCCCTTGCGCATATCCCCAAGCCGCCGAAGCAAGGCATCCCCTTCGCGCAGCAGGGCGTCGACGGCCTGCGCGGCATCGGTCAGGAGGGCCTGCGCGGCGCGGAACCGCTGCGTTTCCGGGCCGGCCAACAGTGCGGCACTGGCCAGCTTTTCGGCGATGTGCTCCGCTTCCGCCCGCAGCCGCGCGTAGGTGTCGAATACCTCCCCCTCCGAGAGGCAGTAGATGTGCCGCAGGGCGGCCAGTTCCTCCTCCACGGAAGCAAGAAGCTCCTCGGCGCGATGCAAGCGGGCCTCCACCTCCGGCTGCTGTTCGCCGACGGTCCTCTGCAGCGTCTGCTCCTCCTCCAGCTGTGCCGACAGCTTTTCCACCGCTTCGCGCAGCGCAGGAAGAAGAAGGGTCACCTGTTCGGCGTTGCCCGCTTCCCACGCCTGCACAAGCCGGTTTTCCTGGTCGGAAATGTCGGCAAGGATCGCTTCCGGGGACCATTCGGTAAAGCGATACCCGGCCTGTTGCAGCATGCGGTATGTGGCCTCCACGCTGCGCAGCGCATTCACCAGCTCGTCCATCGCGCCGCGGTTGCGGCGAAGGGTTTCGCCGTCCGCCACTACGCGCCGGAACGCTTCCCTTGCCTCGCGCACCGCCGCCTCGGCGGCCAGGCTATCCCCTATAGCGGCATCGCGTTCCGCCTCGGCCAGCCGTTGGTTTCCCGCTTCCCATGCCTCTGCCAGGGCCGTCAGGGGAGATCCCGTCTCCTGCCGCACCGCCTCAAGCGCGTCGCCGGCGGCGCGGGCCTCCTCCGCTGCGCGCACCAACGCCTCCTTCACCTGCTCGGCCACCTCGCGCAGCCGGGTCGAAGCCTTAAGCAGCCGGCGGCCCTCCTCCTCGAGCGCACCCCCCTCTTGCGCCGCCTTCCGCACGCCGCGCAGCGCCCGCACAAGGCGGAAGCGCTCGCCGGCGTCCTCGATGTCGTCCAGCATCCCGTCCAGCGCCGCCGCCTGCTCCATCCACGCCGCTTGCGCACGGCACCACTCCGCCCAGGCCGACGCCGTCTGGCCGGCCAAGGCAGCCGGATGTGCCCGCGCTGCGGCATCCAGCTCGGCGCGTACGGCGGCCAAGTGCGCCCGGTGCCGCGCCACGGCGCGCCGCACCCCCTGGCGCACCGCCAACATCGCCCCGCTTGCAGCGGCCCCCACCGCCGACGCGGCAAGCAGGACAACGCCCCAATTCAACCGGTTGGACGGGTCGGTAGCATTGGGGACCGCCCCGTGCGCCGGATTGGCCGCAACGGCCAGCTGCGCCGTGTCGTCCAGTATCGCTTGCAAAAACGCGGCCACCCCGGCAGCGATTTCGTTCTGCTTTTCATAAGGATCGAAAAAGATGCGCCGTTTTTCGGCCAGCCACTCCGCCGACAATCCCGCGCCCGACAGCGCCGATCCCGCAAAGACGCCCAGGGCGCCGCGCTGCGCGTCGACCGCCACCAAGAGGTGATGCGGGCCGAGACCATAGGCGGCAAATGCGTTACGCGCAAACGCGTCTGGCGCCTGACGGTTCATTGTCGGCACGACGACGACGGTGACCGGATACGGAAAGGCGCGGATCAGATCTTCTAGTTGTTTCCGTTCCGGCGTGGAAAACAGGCGGGCCTCATCCAAGACGGACCGGTCTTGCCACGGCGGCAGCGCTTGCGCCGAGGTATGGACACAGAAAAACGCGACAACCATCGCCAACGCGAGAAGGACCGCTCGTCGCTTCACGGCCATCGCTCCTGTTCCTGTCCCGTCTCCCACAGACCCCTGCAGCCTTGGTTGGGGGAAAGAAGAAAAAGACCGCGCGATTGGCGGTCCGATTCTCTCAGCTCAGCTTCGCCATCAGCTCCAGAAATCCGAAGCCCAATCCGGTGATCGCCCCGAGAATCGACATCACCACGCCCAGCACATTCTTTTCCCGCGCCTGGCGAAAGACGGACCACACGCAGACCGCACCAATGAGCAGAAACAGGATTTCCAGCACCGGCATGGGTTTCGCCTCCTCGCAACTCCTTGCCCGTTCTTCGCAAAAGCCATACGCACGTGTCTATTTTACGATGGATGGCCACGCCCACGCAACGGGCGCGTCCGACACTACTGTGACAAAGGATTGGCAGGCAGGTCGCGTCGGGCGTTGAACGCCGCGGATCGACGGCAACGCGCAGCTTCATCGCGTCGACGGCGCGCACGAGAGCAGCGGGATGCCAGTACCTCGTCGCCCTTGTCGACGTATCCATTGAACCGAATGCGGGCCAGGTCGTGGAGCGTCTGGTTGCGCTGCAGTGTCGTGGTGCCGTCCTCGCCGCCAGGCATAGCCTATCCGCGAAGAAGGCGCTCCATGCCCAACGATCAGCGACGCACCGCCGTGGACAGCCACACGTAGCGATTCAGCCGTTCAAACGACACGGCAAAACCGGCGCGGCGATAGAGGGTCTCGAGCACCGGAAGGGTGGGATAGAACTCCGTCTCCAGGTCCTGCAGCAACTGGATGTACCCCTTGCGCCGCGCTTCGTCGATGAACGCACGGCGTTCATCCTCGCTGGCAAACACCGTGTCGGCGAAAACCACCTTTCCGCCCGGAGCCAGGCGTGCGGCCATCTGGGTCAGCGCCCTCTCCTTCTCCTCGTCGGTCAAGTGATGAAAGGCATACGTGCTGACAAACGCCTCAACCCGCTCGTCGGAAAGGGGCAGGTGCAGGAAATCGCCGTCCCGCAAGTCGAGCGGGGGCAGCTTGCGCTTGGCCTGCTGGCGCATCTCCCTCGACGGCTCGACGCCGATGACCTGGTAGCCGCGCATCAGCAGCTCGCGCGTCAGGTTGCCCGTGCCCACCCCGATTTCCACCACCACCGAACCGGCCGGCAGACCCACCTCGCCGGCCACGCGGGCGAGAATGCGATCATACCCGGCGAACACTTCGGCGTATTCCCCCGTCGGATCGGTGACCGTTTCGTCGTACGTAGCGGCCCATCGGTCAAACAGTTCGTTGAATCGGGCCTCGCTCATCAAGGTCCCTCCCAAATCCCGTAAAAGTTAATCGGATTTTAATCTTTAAGGGGTTTGGCTTCATTGTACGCAAACCCGACCCCGCCGACAATGGGGAATATCGGGATGCACCCCGGGCAAACCGCTGGTGAAGGACCGCTCTGTCCATGTGTCTCCCTGCGAGCCACCCTCACGACGAACGCGACGCTGCCTGCTGCCGTTCCGCCTCGTCCAGGTGCGAGACGTCGGCCACGGTGAGCACCGTCCACACCCCCGCCTCCCAGCGCACGCGGGTGATGGCCGTGTTGCCG
>PKQU01000142.1 GCA_017577925.1 Bacillota bacterium | reverse complement strand
GCGCGCTTTGAGACGTACGTGATTCCCGGCCCGCGCGGCAGCGGCGTCATCTGCCTGAACGGCGCGGCGGCCCGCCTGGTCCAGCCCGGGGACGTCATCATCATCATCTCCTATGCCCTCATGACCGACGAGGAAGCCCGCCGCCACCGCCCGCGCATTGCCATCATGGGCGAGGGCAACCGCATCGTCGAGCTGCTCGGTGCCGAGGAACACGCCATGGTCAGGTGATGCCCGCACGTCCTCACCGGCGCATGGTGTCCCCTTCCCGGGCAAAGACTGTGAACAAGAAGGGTTCCGGGAGGTGGGCCGTTTTGCTGTTGGACGCGTTTTTCGACGCCATGCTCGAGTCCCTGGCGCGCATCGAGCAGGCGTGGGCAACCGGCGACCCGGCCACGCGGGCCCGGCTGGCGGAGGACCTGGCCGCGCTGCGCGCGCTTCACGACCGCGTCATAGACCGGTGGCTTGAGGTGGAAGAGGCGCTGTGCTTGTTCGAGGGATCCATGCGCGGATCGGCCGCGCCCGCGGCGAAGGAGGCAGACGCGTCACCCCCGACCGCCGCGCTTCCGCATGCGGAAAAGGCGGGAGATGCGCCTCCTTCCGCCACGCCCCCCTCAAGTGGTTCCCCGGAGACGGCCGCCGGAGAGCCGCCGTGGTTTCGCCAGGGCCTCGGCTATTTCAATCTGTTCATGTTCGACAAGGCGGAAGTGTGTTTTCGCCGCGCCGTCGCCGAGCACCCCGGTGAGGCCGTGATCCGCCTCTTCCTGGCTTGCACGCTTTTATACAACGGCGCGTGGGCCGAAGCGGCCGAACGGTTTACAGAACTCCTCCAGGCGCCGGACGCCACGGTGCGGGCGGCGAGCTGGAACGGCCTGGGCTGTCTGGCCGGCATGCGCGGACAATTCCAGGAGGCGCGGGACTGCTTCCGTGAAGCCCTGCGCTGCCAGAACACGCCCGTTGTCCGCTACAACTTGGCCACCGCCTTGCTGCACTCCGGTTCCCCCGCGGAAGCCATCGCCTTGCTGCATCCGCTCGTGGAGGAGAACCCGCGCGATTGGGACGCCGCCGTGTTGCTCCTGCGGGCCTACCTGCGCGCGGGAAGACGGGAAGACGCGGAACGGCTCTGGTCGCGGCTCCTGGCCGGCCAGTCGCCGCCCGCGGTGCTCAAGCAGGTGGCCGCCTGCCTCGAAGCCAACGGGTGGTATGGCGCGGCGGCCGACTGCTACCGCGCAGCGCTGGCCTACAACCGGAAAGACGCCGAGGCCCTCCACGGGCTAGGATGGACGCTGTGGCTGGCCGGCCGCCCGGAGGGAATGGGCTATCTCCGCAAAGCCCTGTCGCTGGGGCGCCATCCCGACCACCAGTTTTCGTACGCCTGGGTGCTCCTGCACGGCGGTGACGACCGGGAAGCCGAGCGTGTCGTCCGCGGCATCCTCGACCGCCACCCCGACCACGTACTGGGCCTGTCCACGCTGGTGATCCTGCTCGCGCGCCGCGGCGAGCGCAAGAAGGCGCGCGTGCTGTGCGAAAAGTTGCGGGTCCAGCCCACGAGGACGGCACAGGCCCTGGGGTTCTACCACGCGGGGCATCTCGCCCTTACCGACGGCGCCTTTGCCGAGGCCGCCCGCTGCTTCGACCGGGCCGTGGCCCTCAATCCGGCGCTGGTGGAAGGCTATGTGTACCAGGGCCTGGCCCACCTCCTCAATCACGACGTCCCCGGGGCCCGCCGCGCATGGGAACAGTACCTCGCTTCCGTGCACGCTTCGGCCCCGCCACCTGCCACGCCGCCGGCATAATGCCGCTCCGGTCCGCCGGCAGAGGACGGCAACGGGACCATCTGCAGGGGGTGTCGCGCGTGAGGACGGTGGCACGCATCGTGGTGGTGCTGGTGACCATCGGGTGGTTGGTCGGCGGGTGGGCCTTGCCGGCCGCCTCGCCGCCGCGGCCCGCCGCCAAGCCGACGGTGGACTGGACGGGGCTGAAGGTTACCTTTTTGGCCATCGGGCAGGGCGAGGCGACGCTCCTCCAGTGGTCCAGCGGCGAGACGGCCCTGGTTGATACGGGGGCGGCCGAGGCGCGGGCACGCCTCTTTGCCCTGCTCGAGGAGGCGGGGGTCCGTCGCCTCGATTGGCTGATCCTCTCCAGCGACATGCCCGAAGCCGCCGGGAATGCCCAAGCGGTCCTCGACGCCTACCCCGTCGAAGCGCTGGTGTTTCCCGCCCTGACACGCCAGGTGGTCCTGCCGCCGCGCATCCCCGAAGGGATCCGCCTCGTGGCCCTCACCGCCGGGCAACGCCTGCACCTCAACCGCGGCACCATCCTGACCGCGCTTCATCCCCGCCCCCCGCTGTCCCTCTCCCCCCAAAATAACGCCCTGGTGTTCCGCCTTGCCTACGGCGACGTGCGCTTTCTGTTCACCGGCTCGATCAACGCCGAAGCGGAAGCGGCCATCCTCGCCGCCAATCCCGATCTGCGGTCCGCGGTCCTCAAGGTGAGCGACTGCGGCAGCGCGCAAGGGTCGCACCCCGACTTCCTGGCCGCGGTGGACCCCGAGGTGGCCATTGTGTTTTCCCGGGGCGAGGAGGGGGACTTCGGGCGGGAGGAGGTGCTGGAGCGCTTGTCGGACTCGTGGGCCGACATCTACCAGCCGTCCCGCCACGGTTCGGTTGCGGTCATCACCGACGGACTCCAGTATCAGGTTGTCCTTGACGGTCTGCGTGCCGGACAGCAGGAATTGTCTCTGGAAAAGGAGAAAACACGGTAGGTGATACGGGATTCGCAACAAAGGAGGAACCGCCGGGTTGAAAACGTCCAAGATCTCCGACGCTGTGATCCGACGCCTGCCTGTCTACTTGCGCTACCTGACCTATCTGGACAGCCTGGGCATCAAAACCGTATCCTCGCAGGAGCTGGGCGAAAAACTGGGCATGAATCCGGCGCAAATCCGCAAAGACCTGGCTTATTTCGGCGAATTTGGACGCAAAGGCGTGGGCTATGAAGTCCCGTATCTCATCGAAAAGATCCGCCAGATTTTAAAACTGGACCGGCCGATTCCCCTTTGCCTGGTTGGTGCCGGCCATCTCGGCCACGCCCTGTGCCATTACACCATGTACCGCCAGGACAATATGCGCATTGTGGCTGTGTTTGACAACGATCCGGCCAAGATCGGCCAGGAGATCGGCGCACTGCGTATCCAACCCATCGAGGAACTGCCGGAAACGGTCAAGGCGAAGGGCATCCGCATCGGCATCATTGCCGTACCGGCCTATACCGCACAGGCCGTGGCGGATCGGTTGGTGGAAGCCGGGGTGGAGGCCATCCTCAATTTCGCGCCGATCAACCTGCGCGTCAGGGAAGGGGTGCGGGTGCACCACGCCGACGTGACCCTGGAGCTGCACAGCTTGGCCTATTATCTGCCCTAAGTTTCCAGTTTCGTTTCCGCATAGCGCGCGCGATCCCCTCCGAGACTACGGGTGAGAGGTGACGCGCGTGCATACGGTATGGAAAGGGTCCATCAGCTTCGGGCTGGTCAACATTCCCGTGCGCCTGTTCGCGGCCACAGAAGAGAAGGACATCCGCTTTCGCTACCTGCACAAGGCGTGTCACACGCCCATCGAATACGTACGCCGCTGCCCCCACTGCAACCAGGATGTCTCGTGGGACGACATCGTGCGCGGTTACGAGTACGAGCCGGGCAAGTTCGTCGTGCTCACCGAGGATGACTGGAACGCTGTGCAGCCCGAAGCGCGCAAAGCGATCGAGATCCTGGATTTTGTCGACCTGTCCGAAATCGACCCCGTTTACTTTCACAAGTCCTACTACCTTTCGCCGGGAGAAAATGGGGAGAAAGCCTACGCCCTCCTGCGGCGCGCCATGGCGGAAACGGGGAAAATCGCCATCGCCCGCGTCACGCTGCGCGCCAAGTCGTCGCTGTGCGCCGTGCGCGCCATTGCCGACGGGCTGATGCTCGAGACGCTCTTTTATCCGGATGAGGTGCGCAGCATTCGGCTCGTGCCCAATTTGCCGGTTGAGACCGATCTGGACGAGAAGGAAGTGCGCATGGCCGTTCAACTGGTGGAAAACCTGTCGGCCCCCTTTGAACCGGAGAAGTATACCGACACATACCGCGAGGCCCTGCGCGAGCGGATCGCCAAGAAGATCGAAGGAGAAGAGGTCAAGACGGCCCCAACCCCGCGCCCGGCCCCGGTAGTCGACCTGATGGCGGCGCTGCAAGCGTCGCTGGAGGCCACCGCAAAGGAGGCCGCCCCGGCAAAACGCACACCCCGCCGCCGAAAGAAGGCGACCGGATGACGGCACGCGGGTCGAAGCGGTCCCCCTCGGGTTCGGTGATGCCCTTTGCCCCCATGGAGCCGATCTTGAGCCCGGCGTTGCCGCGCGATCCGTCCTACGCGTTTCAGGTCAAATGGGACGGCGTGCGCCTGGTGGCGGATGTGGGGCCCGACGGCGTCCGCTTGTGGTCCAAAAACGGGCGAGATGTGACCGTCGCCTTTCCCGAGCTGGTGGCGGCCCTCAAGCCGTTGGGGAACCGGCGCCGCTGGCTTGACGGCGAAGCGATTGTGCTCGATCACGCGGGCCGATCCTCCTTCTCCGATGTGGTGCGCCGCATCCGGGTCCGCGACGCGGCGGCAGCGCAACAGTACGCCCGCACATGGCCGGCGTGCTACGCGGTGTTCGACTGCCTGCGCGACGGCGAGACGGTGCTGTTTGCCGAGGCGTGGGAGGCGCGCCAGGAATATTTACATAATCTGATTCCGGTAAACTCCCAAGCTCTGTTTGCGGTGGAAACCGTAAGGGACGGTGAGGCGCTGTGGAACCGCGTGCTCGCGCAGGGCGAGGAAGGGGTGGTGGCCAAGCGTCGCCAGGGCCGCTACGTGCCGGGGAAAACGCACGGCGACTGGCTAAAGGTGAAGGCCTGCCGCGAAGGGGTCTTTGCGATCGTCGGCCTGGCCGAATGGGCGGGCCGCGTCCGTTCCGTGCTTCTCGCCGAGCGCTC
>PKQU01000141.1 GCA_017577925.1 Bacillota bacterium | reverse complement strand
CTCATCGAACGGCATAGGTGCCGGGGCCAAAGAGCCGCTCCACGGCGGCCTGCAGGGCATCGCTGGGGGCGACAGCGTAGCGGGCGGAAAGGGCGCGAGCCTCGCCCGTGGCCTCGAGGTAGAGCACCACCGGCACCGTTCCGGCGTGCAGGGCCAGTACCGCTTTCAGCCGAGCCAGATGGGTACGGGTCTGGGCATGGCGCGGCACCTTGATATACACGCGACTGGCCTCTGCGTCCGGCGGAGGAGACGCGTCCGCAGGCGACGGCGAACCGGCCGCGGGGGACACCGGTGGATCGACCGGAGAAGAAGACGCCACGCCGCGTGTTTCCGACGCGCGCAGGCGCTCGGCAACGGCGTCGAGGTCCCAAGCGCGGCGCAACAGCAGCTTCACCTGCTCGTCCTGGCGGTCGACCGTGCCTTCGATTATGAGGGCCTCGGCCCCCTCGATGATGGCACGGTACCGGCGATACGCGTCGGGGAAGACCACCACCTCGACACGCCCGGCGCGGTCTTCGAGGGTGAGAAAGAGCATCGGCTCACCCTTGCGCGTCTGGATCCCCTTCTTCTCCCGCACCAGGCCGGCCACCTTGGCCACGGTGCGGTCTCGCAGCTCGGCCAGGGCCGAAAGGGAAAAAATCCCCGGACGGTCGAGGATGTGCCGGTAGGCGTCAAGGGGATGGCCGGACACGTACAAGCCGAGGTACTCGCGCTCGTGGTCGAGTCGCTCACGCAGGCTGAAGGGCGGCAGATCGGGATAGGAGACGGGCATGGCCGTTTGGACCGGTTCGGCAAACAGGGCCAGCTGTCCGTCATCCCGCGCCCGGCGCGCCTCGACGGCGGCGTCCAACACGTCGTCGAGAACGGCCAGCTTTTGCACGCGGTCCCCTTCCAGGCTGTCCATCGCCCCACAGAAGATGAGCGCCTCGAGCACTTTCCGGTTCAGCGCCCGCGGGTCGACGCGCAGGCAGAAATCGTACAGGTTGCGGAACGGACCGGCCTTACGCGCCTCGAGGATAGCCCGTACAGCATGCAGGCCGACGTGCTTGATCGCCCCCAGACCAAAGCGGATACCACCGGGGACGACGGTGAAAGACTCGTCGCTCTCGTTGACATCAGGCGGCAGCACCGCAAGCCCCATCTCCCGGCAGGCCTCCACATACTCGGCCAGCTTGTCGTGGTTGCCCATCACCGAGGAGAGGAGAGCGGCCATAAACGCTGCCGGGTAATGGGCCTTGAGGTAGGCCATCTGATAGGCGATGACCCCGTAGGCGACGGCGTGGGCCTTGTTGAACCCGTAGTCGGCAAAGCGGACGATCAGGTCGTAGACGGCATGGGCCAGCGCCTCGTCGTACCCCTGGCGCCGGCAGCCGGCCACAAACCGCTCGCGCATCTCGTCCAGAAGCTCGCGCTTTTTCTTCGCCACCGCGCGGCGCAGGATGTCGGCCTCACCGAGGGTGAAGCCGGCCAGTTTCGCCGCCACCTGCATGATCTGCTCCTGGTAGACGAGAATGCCGTAGGTGGGAGCAAGGATCGGCTCGAGATCGGGATGGGGATAGATGACCGGCCGCTCACCGCGCTTGCCGGCGATGTACTGGTCGATGAAGGCCATCGGTCCCGGCCGGTACAGGGCGAGAACGGCGACGATGTCATCAAAACACGAGGGCCTCAGCTCGCGCAAGACGCGCCGCATGCCGGCCGACTCGAGCTGAAAAATCCCGGTTGTTTCGGCGCGAGAGAGCAGGGCGTAGGTGTCGGGGTCGTCGAAGGGGATCGCCTCGAGATGCGGCCGCTTGCCCGTCATGCGCGCGATGTGATCGAGGGTGCGCTCGATGATCGTCAGGTTGCGCAGGCCGAGGAAGTCCATTTTGAGGAGACCGATCGCCTCGAGGGCCTCCATGTCGTACTGAGTGAGGGGACACACGCCGCTGCCGACCGTCAGCGGTGTGTGCTCGGTGAGCGGGTCGCGCGAGATCACCACCCCCGCGGCGTGGGTCGACGGGTGACGGGGCAGCCCCTCCACGGCCTTGGCCGTGTCGATCAGCCGGCGCACCTCAGCGTCCCGCTCGTACAGCGCGCGAAGCTGCGGCACCTCTTGCAATGCCCGCTCGAGGGTCATGCCCGGCCCGCCGGGAATCAGCTTGGCCACGGTGTCCACCTTGCCGTGGGGCAGATCGAGGACGCGCCCGACGTCGCGCACCGCGGCGCGGGCGGCCATCGTCCCGAAGGTGATGATCTGGGCCACGCGGTCGGCACCATAGCGTTCGACCACGTAGCGGATCACCTCGTCACGCCGCTCGTCGGAAAAATCGATGTCGATGTCGGGCATGCTGACGCGCTCGCGGTTCAAAAACCGCTCAAAGAGAAGGCCGTGTTCGAGCGGGTCGACCTGGGTAATCCCGAGGCAGTACGCCACCAGGCTGCCCGCCGCCGATCCCCGTCCCGGACCGGTAAGGATGCCCCGCTCGCGGGCATAGCGCATGAAATCCCAGACGATGAGAAAGTAGTCGGCGAAGCCCGTCTCGGCAATGACGGCCAGCTCGTGGTCAAGCCGCGCGCGCACCGTCTCGCTCACCGTACCGTACCGCCGGCGGGCGCCGGCCTCGCACAGCTTGCGCAGGTAAGCCTCGGCCGACGGCTCGCCGGGCGGGAGGGGAAAGCGTGGCAGGACCGGCCGGCCGAGGGGAATGGTCACGTGGCAGCGGTCGGCAAGGCGCACGGTGGTTTCCAGCGCCTCGGGGAGATGGGCAAAGCGCGCGGCCATTTCCTCCGCCGAGGTGAAGTAAAACCGGTCATTGGGCAGCCGCAACCGATTCTCGTCGGTCAGGCGCTTGCCGGTGGCGATGCACATCAGTACCTCTTGCACACGGGCATCCTCGCGACGAACGTAATGGACATCGTTCGTCGCCGCCACCGCCAGGCCAAAGCGACGGGCCAGCTCCACCAATTGGACGTTCACCAGCCGCTCGTCGGGCAGATCGTGGTCCTGCACTTCGACCACGACGTTCTCCCGCCCGAAGATCTCCACGTACTGCCCCAGCGCCCGCTCGGCCTCCGCCGTCTTGCCGGAAAGGAGCAGCTGCGGCACTTCGCCGCTCAGGCATCCGGTGAGGGCGATGAGGCCGTCGCGGTGGCGATGAAGCATCTCCTTGTCGACGCGCGGCTTGCCGTAATGCATGCCCGACAGGTGCGCCGCCGTGGCCAGGCGCATCAGGTTTTTGTACCCGGTCTCGTTTTCGGCGAGCAAGGTGAGGTGGTACACCGGCTGGCGGTCCCGCGGTGCTCGGTCCGCCGCCGAGCCATTGACCACATATGCCTCCATGCCGAGAATCGGTCGCACGCCGCGTTCGAGGCAGGCACGGTAGAAGGGAATGAGACCGTAGAGCACGCCGTGGTCGGTCAGGGCGAGGGCCTCCATCCCCAACTCCGCCGCCCGCGCCACCAAGTCGTCAATGCGCGCCGCACCGTCAAGCAGGCTGTATTCGCTGTGCACATGCAGATGGACGAAGGCGGCCACGTCCCTTCCTCCCTCGCGTCACGTTCCCTATCCTTGCTCACGTTCCCTTTCTTTACTTATCATAGCGCAAGCCGAAAGGCGAAACCAAACATATATTCGCCTTCGCATGGTTGCGGCGGACGAGTCATACAATCTAGCAGACGAGACGCGCGCCGACCCGCACGCCATCCGCGCCGCCGCGGGCGGCCCCAATCTCGCGGGATGCGGGGGGAAGCCATGAGTGAATTTGTCTCCACCGCCGTGCTGTACTTTTTCGTCGCCTTCGGTGTACTGGTGGGAGGAGCCTCCGTCGGCGGGCTCGGCGCCCTGCTGGTGAACCTGCCGCCGCTGCACACGATGCTCAGCCTGGCGGAAAAGCTGAAAATCTGGGCCCTGGTTGCCGCCGTGGGCGGCACCTTCGACGTTATCAAGCACATTGAAAGCGGCGTCACGGACGGAAACCTCTCCTCGGTGCTCATCAAACAGGTGCTGCTCCTGTCGTCGGCTTTCGCCGGTGCCTACTGCGGCACGCTCCTCCTGCACTGGATTGCGAAAGGGGAGGGGCTGTAATGCGCATCGTCCCCGCGAGCCGCCATCCTCGCCTGTTTCGCTACGAAATGGTCTTTCTCTTCGGCCTGTTATGCGGTGCCGTGTTGTGCCTCTACGTCGTCGGCCAGCAGGTCGACCGCTACCACCTGACCCTCAAGACCCTCACCCTGGAAAACGCCAAACTCCAAGAAGAGATCCGTGCCCTGCAGGACAAGCTAAAGGCACAGTCGGCCAAACCGGTGGTGCGCAAGGTCGACGTGGTGGTCCTCGGCGACAACCTCGACGCCTTTCTGAAGGCCGAAGTGATCAGTCATGTAAAAAAGGAAACCCGGTTCCTGGTCGGCCTTCCCGTTGACAGCCTGCTGGAGACGCACCGGGCCCTCGTGCGCCTGCTGAACAACCAGACCCTCACCGTCGAGGACCGCACCTTTCGCCTCGCCCTGCGCACACTCGTTGTCGGGGAAACGATTGCCCTGTACATGGAAGTAAATCCGGCCAATTCATAAGATGCGCTTTCGTTGCCACTCTCGGGCGCGAAAACCCGCCCCAGGCGCCACCCCCGCCGCTTTGACGGGAACCGCGCTTGGGTGGTGGGGATACAGACAATCCCCCGACGGGTTCCGCCGGGGGATTGTTACCGTTCAAAAAGCTGCGCCGTCAGGACGGCTTTGGCCACCAGCTGGCCTTCGCGGTACACTTCCACGTCCACCTTCCCGAACTTGCGGCTGACTTCAAGAACACGCGGGTGGACGTCGATGGCACTGTCGATCTGGATGGGCTTGAGAAAGTAGACGCTGAGGTTTTCGCATACAAATTCGCCCTTTTTGTGCTGGCGCAGGGCGCGACGGGCCGCTTCCTCGATCACCTGGGTGAGCACGCCGGTGGCCATCATCCCAAAATGGTTGGTCATCTGCGGCGTCACGTCACCCTCCAGGACCACCTGGCCATCGACGCGGGTTTCCGTGAAGCGGGTGGTAATCAGATCGGCGAAGGTTTCGCCGACTTGCGGCTGCTTTTGCATGTACTGCAAGGCCTTGAGGACATCCTG
>PKQU01000018.1 GCA_017577925.1 Bacillota bacterium | reverse complement strand
CGAAGTCAAACCCTCCGGAACCCGAGGCGCCCGCTCCCGCACCGCCGCCGACATCCTCGTTCACGCCGGCGTGGCCATAGCGGTCATAGCGGGCCCGCTTCTCGGGGTCGCTGAGGACGTCGTAGGCTTCCTTCACTTCCTTAAACTTTTCGGCCGCGTCGGGCTCCTTGCACACGTCCGGGTGGTACTTGCGGGCCAGCTTGCGGTACGCTTTTTTGATTTCTTCCGGTGAGGCGTCGCGGGACACCCCGAGCACCTCGTAATAGTCCCGCTTGGACATCGGCATCACTCCTGCCTTCGCGGCGCCAGCCGCGTGGAGCGGCCGGGGCGAAAACGGTCAACGCCCTGGTGCCGGGACCATCCTGCCCCGGCCCCGTGGCGTTGACCGGCTCGCCGCGTCACTTCTTGTCGTCGTCCATGACCTTGTACTCGGCATCGACGACGTTCTCGTCCTTCTTGGCTTCGCCGCCCTGCGCGCCGCCAGATGCCGCCTGTGCCCCAGCCTGCTGGTACATCTTGGTCGACACCTGGGCGATGGCCTCCGCCAGGGCATCCTTAGCCTTGCGGATCTCCTCCAGATCGGTCCCGGCCAGGGCGTTTTTCAGCGCCGCTTTCTTCTCCTCGACCATGTCCTTGTCCGCCTGGGACACTTTGTCACCGAATTCCTTCATCGTCTTGTCCACGGTGTACAGGAGCTGGTCAGCCTCGTTACGCAGCTCAACGGCCTGCCGACGCTTCTTGTCCTCCTCGGCATACTGTTCGGCTTCCTTGACCATGCGCTGGATCTCTTCCTCCGACAGGCCGCCACCCGAGGTAATGGTAATCTTTTGCGACTTGCCCGTGGCCAGGTCCTTCGCCGACACGTTGACGATGCCGTTGGCGTCGATGTCAAAGGTGACCTCGATTTTCGGCACGCCACGCGGCGCCGGCGGAATGCCGCTCAACTCGAACTCGCCGAGGAACTTGTTGTCGGCGAACATCTCCCGCTCGCCCTGGGCCACGCGGATCGTCACCGACGTTTGGTTGTCGGCAGCCGTGGTGAAGATCTGCGACTTGCTGGTCGGGATCGTCGTGTTGCGCGGGATGAGTTTCGTGAACACGCCGCCAAGCGTCTCGATCCCCAGGGACAGCGGCGTCACGTCGAGGAGGACGACGTCCTTCACCTCGCCGGACAGCACGCCGGCCTGGATGGCCGCACCCATGGCCACCACTTCGTCGGGGTTGACGCCCTTGTGCGGCTCCTTGCCGATAAACTTCTTAATCGCTTCCTGCACCGCCGGAATGCGCGTCGAACCGCCGACGAGGATCACTTTGTCGATGTCATTCGGCATCAGGCCCGCATCTTGGAGCGCCTGGCGCACCGGACCCATGGTCCGCTCGACGAGGTGGGCCGTCAGCTCCTCGAACTTGGCCCGCGTCAGCTCGCGTTCGAGGTGCTTCGGACCCGTGGCGTCAGCGGCGATGAAGGGCAGGGAAATGGTCGTCGTCAGCACGCTGGACAGGTCCTTTTTTGCCTTCTCGGCGGCGTCCTTCAGGCGCTGCATCGCCATGTTGTCATTGCGCAGGTCGATGCCCGTTTCCGCCTTGAACTCCTCGATCAGCCAGTCCATGATCGCCTGGTCGAAATCGTCGCCGCCGAGGCGGTTGTCGCCGGCGGTGGCCTTCACTTCAAAGATCCCGTCACCCAGTTCAAGGATGGAGACGTCGAAGGTCCCGCCGCCGAGGTCATAGACGAGGATCGTTTGGTCGTCTTCCTTGTCCAGCCCGTACGCCAGCGCCGCCGCCGTCGGCTCGTTGATGATCCGCAGCACCTCCAGGCCGGCAATGCGCCCGGCGTCCTTCGTCGCCTGGCGCTGGGCGTCGTTGAAGTATGCCGGAACGGTGATGACCGCCTTCGTGACCGGCTCGCCAAAGTAGGCCTCGGCGTCGGCCTTGAGCTTCTGCAGGATCATCGCCGAGATCTCCTGCGGCGTATAGGACTTGCCATCAATGTTCACCTTGTAGTCGGTGCCCATGTGCCGCTTGATGGAGATGATCGTCCGGTCCGGGTTGGTGATCGCCTGGCGCTTGGCGGCCTCGCCGACAATGCGTTGTCCGTCCTTGAAGGCAACGACCGACGGCGTGGTGCGCCCCCCTTCGGCATTAGGAATGACAACCGGCTGGCCGCCTTCCAGGTACGCCATGCAGGAGTTGGTCGTCCCGAGGTCAATGCCGATGATCCGGCTCATCGTGCCCATCCCTCCCTGTGCGTCCTCACGTGTCGCGTCGTATCTCCCCTTGCGTCCGTCAGGGGTTACTTGCTCACTTTGACCATTGTCGGGCGCACGAGACGCCCTTTGAAGGTATACCCCTTCTGGAGTTCCTCAATCACGGTGCCCGGCGGATGGTCGCTCGACTCCGCCTGCATCACCGCTTCATGGATGTTGGGATCAAAGGGCTTGCCGAGGGCCTCAATGGGCTCCAGCCCCTCCTGGCGCAGCGCCTGGTCGAGCTGCCGGTGGATCATCTCGATGCCCTTGACAAGGGCGTCCACGTTGTCGGTGGTTTTGCCCGCCGCAAGGGCCCGTTCAAAATTGTCCAGAACGGGCAACAGGCGTTCAACCAGGCGGAGCGCCCCGAAGGTGAGGGCGTCTTGCTTTTCCTTCTCGAAGCGCCGGCGCGCGTTTTCCAGGTCGGCCCGGGCGCGCAGGAACCGCTCATGGGCCTCCTGCACCTGGGCCTTAAGGGCCGCCACTTCGCCTTCCAGCTCGGCGACGCGCGCCTTGAGGGCCGTCACGTCCGTTTCCGTCGCCCCGCCGCGGTTCGGATCGGTCTCGCCCCCTGCGGTCCCCTCTCCGGCCGCGCATGGCTCCGGCGCTGCAGCTTCCGGCTGAGGGGTGCCTCCGGCCTGTGCGGCCTCACCACTGCCGGGCGCGGATCGCAGCCCCTCCTGGGGCGCGCCCGCGTTCGCAGCGGCCGTTTCCGCCGTGCCCTCAATCGACGTGGTTTCCCGCGCTTCCTGCCGCTCCTGCTTCTCGTTCACGCCTTCCACCTCCTACCCCTCTCCTTCCTCGTCCCGCCGCATGCGGATCACCGTATGGATGCGCAAAATCGCTTCGGCCACCTCGCCGGCGGTCTTCAGGGCGTGTCGCTTCACCGGGGCTGGGTCAAGCACACCGGCGGCCACCATGTCCACCACGTCTCCCGTGTCGCAATCCACGCCGAGGGCGTCGCTGCCGCTCTCCACCTGCGCCGCCGTCACCGCCTCCAGTTTTTCCAGCGGGTTGAACCCGGCGTTCTGCACGATGCGCGCCAGAGGGACGCGCAGCGCCGTGGCCACCACGT
This sequence comes from Bacillota bacterium, assembly GCA_017577925.1. Classification (GTDB taxonomy): domain Bacteria; phylum Bacillota; class Bacilli; order Calditerricolales; family Calditerricolaceae; genus Calditerricola. The sequence continues at coordinate 13,227 of PKQU01000018.1, read as the reverse complement.
CGACGCCAAATCCTTCCATGCCGCGCATCGTCGCGCGCAGCCGCTCCAGCTCGCGGGCCACCGCCACCTCCACACTGCCGCCGCCGGGCAGGTACCCTCCACGTACCGCCGCCTGCACAGCCGACGCCGCATCGCGGGCGATGCGCTCCCGTTCGCCCGTCACCTCACGGGTCGAGGCGCCCACGAGGATGGTGGCCGTCTCCTCACCGCCACCGCCGGTCACGCGCACCCGGCCGAGGCGCGGATCCTCCTCCACGCACCGGGCTGTGCCCAAATAGCGCGCGAGATCCTCTTCCCGCTTTTTGAGTCCCGTGCGCTTGATGGGCACTGCCCCGGTGTGCGCCGCCAGCCGCCGCAGCTCGGCGCGGGCCACGCGGTGGACAGCAAGGATGCCGTGATCGGCAAAAAACTCCTCGGCCGCAGGGTCGAGACTGCGGTCGACGGCCACGAAGCGGACGCCGAGCCGCACCAGCTTCTCCAGGTTGTGCACGAAGGCTTCCTTCAACTCCAGATACCGGCGGAAACCGGCTTCGGTGGCCAGGGCCTCCTCATCGAGGCTTTCCGGCGCCAGCGCGTCATCCACAATAAGCACCCGCGCGTCCGTCACCCGCTGGGGCATTTGCCGGCTCGCCCGTTGCTTGCCGATGAGCACGCCGGCCACCACCTCGTTCTCCGCCCGCTCGTGGGCCACCACGGTGTCCGCCAGCTTGAAATCGGGGTCGCGCAGCTTGGCTTCGCCGACCCGGCGCGCGCCCTCCACCACCAGCTCGGCAATGTCGGCCTGCTCGCGCCCGGCGATGTAGGCGATGCGCAAGAGGGCCGGATCGTCGAGGCCGCGGACGGGAACGGCCCGCTCGCCGAGAAGGCGCAGCGCTTCGGCGATGCCCCTGCGCATCCCGGCAATCACGCGCGCCACGGGAACACCGCGCTGCACCTGTCGCGTCCCCTCGGTCACCAGGGCTGCGGCGAGCACCGTGGCCGTCGTCGTGCCGTCACCCATCTCGGCCTGTTGGGACTGGGCAATGCGCACCACCATGCGCGCAACCGGGTTGCGGACTTCCATCTTCTCCAAGATGGTCACGCCGTCGTTCGTGACGACCACGTTACCGCCTTCGTCCACCAGCAGCGTGTCAAGCCCCTTGGGGCCAAGCGTTCCCTCAACCGCCGCGGCGACCGCCTGCACCGCGCGCGCGTTATGCAGCAGGGTAGCCAGCTGCTCGTTCTCGTCTCCTTTGGTTGCCGCTTTCTGTTCCATGCCCACCACGCGTCCCCTCTCGTAGAACATAGCGAAGGGGGGCGCTCCCCCCCTCCTTGCGCAAACTCCGATGGCTTCGTCCACGTCGGCAAAACGCGCCTACGCGCTGTACAGGCGGCTGAGCAGGGCAGACAGATCGTGGGCAAGGTATTCCAGGATGCCGATCACCCGTCCGTACTCCATGCGCGTCGGCCCGAGGATGCCCACCGTGCCGACCAGCTTGCCGTCCACGGAGTACGAGGCGGTGATGATGCTGCACCCCTGCACCGCTTCGTTGGCGTTTTCCCGCCCGATGCGCACGCGGACACCGTCCTCCCGCGTGGCGAAAAGTTCCACCACCAGGTCGCTCCGTTCCAGCACGCCCAACAGCGCGCGCACTTTTTCAACATCACGGAACTCGGGCTGTGCCAAAATGTTCGTTGTGCCGCCGACAAAGACGCGCTCCGCATCCTCGTCGGCCACCGTCAGCGCGCGGTCCAAGAGCTGCAGCACGCGCGCACATCGGTCGCTTTCCCGGCGCAGCTCCTCGGCCAGCTCGGCATCAATGCGCTGTTTCAGCATGTACAGCGGCAAGCCGGCCAGCCGATGGTTAATCCAGTTCACCATGCGCTCCACGTCGGACAGCGACAAATCGGGCGGCACGTCGACCACGCGATGTTCCACGCGCCCGGTGTTCGTCACGATGACGGCCACGGCCCGCTCGGCGCTGAGCGGGACAATGGCCAACTGCTTGAGGTGCGTTTCGTAGATTTCGGGCCCCAACACCACCGCCGTGTAGTTGGTGAGCGACGCGAGAATCGTCGCCGTCTGGCGGATCACTTCCTCAAATTCATGAAGGCGTTGGGTAAACAACCGCCGGATACGGCGGATTTCTTCCGGTTTCAGCCGCACGGGTTCCATCAGGTGGTCAACGTAGAACCGGTAGCCCTTCTCCGACGGAATCCGCCCGGCCGATGTGTGGGGCTGTTCCAGGTATCCCATTTCCTCCAGGTCTGCCATTTCGTTCCGTACCGTGGCCGGGCTGAACCCGATGTCCTCGCGCTTGGAGATGGTGCGCGATCCGACCGGCTCGCCCGAGCGAATGTAGTTGTCGACGATGGCGCGCAAGATGCGCTTCTGCCGCTCGGTCAACATCGTGTTCACCACCTTGTTAGCACTCGAGGACTTCGAGTGCTAAACCCTTACTTTTACACTAGCAAGCCCCCTCATGTTTGTCAATCATTCGCATTGCCTCCATTCCCGCCATCGAGGAGGAAGCGGGCAAACACCTCGTTGCCTAAAAGCAGGCCATCCCGCGTCAGGCGCACGCCCCGCGCATCGCGCTCGAGCAGGCCCTTTTCAACCAGCTCCGCGATCACCGGGCCGAACACGGCGTCCATGGTCACGCCGTGGCGCCGGAGAAAACGCGCGTGGCTCACCCCCTCGGTTAGGCGCAGGCCGAGGAACATCGTCTCCTCCATCGCCTCCCGTGGCGTAACCACATGGGCCTCGGCCCGCGGCAGCCCACGTTCGGCAACCGCCTTCAGGTACCGGTGCAGCGTCCCGACGTTGGCATAGCGCACGCCGCCCGCATACCCGTGGGCCCCCACACCCACGCCATAGTACGGTTCGTTTCGCCAGTATACCTGGTTGTGAACCGATGCATACCCCGGGCGGGCAAAGTTGCTGATCTCGTACTGCCGGAGGCCGCGCTTGTCCGTCTCCTCCAGCACGGTCAGGTACATCGCCACCTCTTCCTCCTCCGGGGGAAGACAGAGCTGCCCGCGCACCCACTTCCGGTAAAAGAGGGTCTGCTCCTCCACCTTGAGGCTATAGGCTGACAAGTGGGGCAGCTCGAGGGCAAAGGCCGCCTCCAGCGACGCGCGCACATCGGCCAGGGTCTGGCCGGGCAGGCCAATCATGAGGTCGATCGACAGGTTGTCCCACCCCGCCCTGCGCGCCAGCCGCACCGCCCGCACCGCGTCGGCCGCCGTATGCGTGCGCCCGATGGATGCGAGGAGATGATCTTGGAAGGCCTGAACGCCGAAACTGAGACGCGTCACGCCGCCGGCGGCCAACACGCGCAGCTTCTCCTCGTCCACCGTTTCCGGATTGGCCTCCACGGTCATTTCTACGCACGCCGTCAGGTCGGCGTGACGGTGCAGGAGGGTGAGCAGCCGCTCCAGTTGGCGGGCCGAAAGGAGCGTGGGCGTGCCGCCGCCCACGTACACGGTGGCCAAGCGCGGCCGGCGATGGCCCAGGGTGAGGGCCAGTTCCCGCTCGAGGGCATCCAAGTACCGTTCGATGAGCTCGTCCCCCTGGGCGACGAACACGGCAAAATCGCAGTAGTGGCATTTGCGCCGGCAAAAGGGGACATGGACATACAGGGCAGTCGGGTCCCCTTGCCCCGGCGACGGAACCGCTTCCCATGTCTCGCCCGGCCGATCGTCCGCTTTCGCCATCCGTACCCTCTCCTTTGGCAAACGGCCCACCCGCTACGGGTGAGCCGCTCGTGCTCGCATGGGATCGCTCATTTCTTTCCGTTGCCGTCATCGACGCGCAGCACGGCCATGAACGCCTCCTGGGGCACTTCCACCGTGCCGATGGCTTTCATGCGCTTTTTCCCTTCCTTTTGTTTCTCGAGCAGCTTGCGCTTGCGCGTCACGTCGCCGCCGTAGCACTTGGCCAGCACGTTCTTGCGCAGGGCGCGGATCGTCTCGCGGGCGATCACCTTACTGCCGATGGCCGCCTGGATCGGCACCTCGAACATCTGCCGCGGGATGAGCTCCTTCAGCTTTTCGACGATCTGCCGTCCGCGGTAGTACGCCTTGTCACGGTGGACGATGACCGACAGGGCGTCCACCGGGTCGCCGTTGATCAGGATGTCCATCTTCACCAGGTTGGACGGCTTGTAGCCCACGAGCTCATAGTCGAGGGAGGCGTAGCCGCGCGAGCTCGACTTCAGCTGGTCAAAGAAGTCGTAGACGATCTCCGCCAGCGGCAGCTCGTAGACGAGCTGGACGCGCGAGGTGTCGAGGTATTGCATATCGACGAACGTCCCGCGTTTGTTCTGGCACAGTTCCATGATCGGGCCGACGTAGTCGTTCGGCACGAGGATCGTCGCCTTGACATACGGCTCCTCAATGCGCTCGATGTGCTGCGGCGCCGGCATCTTGCTCGGGTTGTCGATCTCCAGCACCGTGCCGTCGGTCTTGTACACCCTGTAGACGACGCTCGGCGCGGTGGTGATGATGTTCACGCCGAACTCCCGCTCGATGCGCTCCTGGATGATCTCCATGTGCAACAGCCCCAAAAACCCGCACCGGAAACCGAAGCCGAGGGCCTGCGACGTCTCCGGTTCAAAGTGCAGCGCGGCGTCGTTGAGCTGCAGCTTCTCCAGCGCTTCGCGCAGGTCGTTGTAGTCGTCGGAATCGACCGGGTACATGCCGCAGAACACCATGGGGTTGACCTTGCGATACCCCGGCAGCGGCTCGGCGGCGGGATTGTCGGCCGAGGTGACGGTGTCGCCGACGCGCGTGTCGCGCACACTCTTGATGCCGGCGGCAAAGTACCCCACGTCGCCCACGGTCAGCTCGTCAACTGGCGTGGCAAAGGGGGCGTTGGTCCCCACTTCGGTCACCTCAAACACCTTGCCCGTCGACATCATCTTGATCTTCATCCCCGGCCGAATCACGCCGTCCACGACGCGAATGTAGGCAATCACGCCGCGATAGGGATCATAAAAGGAATCGAAGATGAGGGCCTTGAGCGGCGCGTCGGGATCGCCCTTGGGCGCGGGAATCTTGTGCACGATTTGCTCGAGGATCTCCTCGATGCCGATGCCCTCCTTGGCCGAGGCTAGCACGGCGTCGCTGGCGTCAAGGCCGATGATCTCTTCGATCTCCCGCCGCACACGCTCGGGGTCGGCGGCGGGCAGGTCGATCTTGTTGATGACCGGCAGAATCTCCAGGTTGTTTTCAAGGGCCAGGTACACGTTGGCCAGCGTCTGCGCCTCGATCCCCTGGGACGCGTCGACAACAAGAAGCGCGCCTTCACAGGCGGCCAGGCTCCGCGACACTTCATACGTGAAGTCCACGTGCCCCGGCGTGTCAATCAGATGGAGGATATACTCGTTGCCGTCTTTCGCCTTGTACGTCAGGCGCACGGCGTTGAGCTTGATTGTGATGCCGCGCTCCCGCTCCAGCTCCATCTGGTCGAGGAACTGGTCCTCCATCTCCCGCTCGTCGAGGGTGCCGGTGTACTCGAGCAGCCGGTCGGCCAGCGTCGATTTCCCATGGTCAATATGTGCGATGATGGAGAAATTGCGAATCCGTTCCTGCCGCTTGCGACGGTCCATCCCGTTTCCCTCCGCGTCTTGCGTGCACTTTTTTCATTATAGCACCGCGCCGAACCCGCCACAACGGGACGGACACCCGACGCAAAGGCCCCCACACATGCCGTGAGGGCCTGTCCGGAACGGATCCGTCACGATCCCAGCTTGCCGGTCATCCACTCGACCGCCGAACGCGTCAAGCCGCGCACCCACTCCCCCAGCGCATTGCCCATCCGGCTCAGGAAGGGGGAGTCGGCGCGCACCGTTTCCGGCGCCTGCGGCTGGGCCTGCCGCAGCCGCCCTTTGTCGAGGGTGACGCGTTCGCCCATTACCGTGAGCTCCACAATATCGCCATCAACGCGGGTGATGGCCAACCCGTTGGGTCCCTTGTCGGCACCGCCTTCCACGCGCTGGATGCCCTTGTCTACCGCGTTGACCCCGAGCAAGATGCCCACCACCAACACCACAGACACGGAAACAAATGCCCCGACAAAGCGGGCTACCCCGCCCATCACCGGTGCACCTCTCCCTTCTCCGCCGGCGCCTGGACCTTCACTGCGTCCCAATACACATCGGCAATGACGTCGGCAAAGAGTTCCGCCGTCCGGTAGCATTCCTCCAGGGTGTTTTCCACACCGCCGACCTCCACCGTTAAAGCACGCGGCAACACATGCTGGTTGTACTCCCCGTTGCGCCACGGCGTCTTCTCAAAGGGTTTGATGCCGCGGGAAAGGCCCGGATACCGCTCGTTGATTGCCTTGTGCAACTGCTCGGCAAAGGCATGGTTTTTCTCCCAATGAGGGTTGCCTTTCCCGATAATAAAGTACAGTTTGGCGTAGGTTTTCCCGTTCATTGTCAGGGTCGTTTTCTCCCGCTTCACCGCGTCGCGGTGAATGTCAAAGATAAAGGTGATGTCCCGATTGGCGGCCATCACTTCTTTCACCTTTTTAATGGATGCAGCGTAGGACAACGCATAGGGTTTCCCTTCTTTCATGAGCTGGCCGGTAAAGTCCGTCGTGTCGACCACCGTGCCAATGCCGCGCGCCTCCAAGGCTTTGGCCAAATGGCGGCCGATCAGGGTAACGTTGACCTTGACGTCCATCGCGCTGTTCGGATGGTCTTTCCCGGGCAATTCCGGCAAAAACGATTCGCGCGGATGGGTGTGATAGATGAACACCACGCGGCGGCCGCCGGTGGTGAGCGCCGGTTTGGCGTCGGGCGACGCCTTCTCGTCGGACGGCGAAGGCTTCGGCTGTTCAGGCGGAGGAGGCGGTGGAGCCGGTTCGGGGGCCCCGCTTGCGTCCTGGAGCGGCATTCCCGCCAACGCGCCGGCCGGCGGCTGGGCGTCGCCCGCTGCCAACAGCACCGCTTCCTCTCCGGCAAACTGGGCATACCCCGGCAGTTCCCGCGACAGGAAGGTGCGCGGGCGGGACGGGTCAACGCCAACGAGCAGGTGGAAGAGGCTCCCGCTCCACCCCTTTCCGCCGCCGGTGGTGTGGGCATAGGCCGACCAATAGGACATCTCCGGCGCGACCCAGCGGATCAGCTGGGCCCCCGACAGGACCGATGACGTCCCCCCGATCGGCGCAACCGCGCGATCCGCCTGCAAAACTCCCAAGGTCCCGGCCAACACAAAGAGCACCGCCACGCCGATCGCCAGCCCGATCATCTGCCGTTGCACGCGTGGGCTGCCGCCCACGACGGAGATCACACGAAAGCGAAGGTGACGCACAGCCTGTCCCTCCCCGGTTCCCGGATGGTCTTGTCCCCCTCTCCTTGTCCCATTTCTATGCGGCGGGGCGGAGAAACAGAACAGACCACCGGGAAAAGGCGGAAGAAGACCGAGCGGCAGGAGGAGTCGCGGCCGGACGCCGATCAGTACGTGTACGCCGCCGCGTTGGCGCCGTCCACCGCCTCGTGCAGGGCCATGTTCAGCCCCGTGGCCAACACGTTGGCCATCCCGCCGATGAAGGCATCCACCTCCTTGGGCGTGACGATCAGGTTTTGCCCGAGCGGCTGCAACACCTCCGCTATCAGGGCGCGCTTTTCCTCAGGCTTCAGCGCCCCGACGGCGCCAAACAGGGAGGCTTCGAGCTCCGGGTCTCGTTCCCCGCGCGCCTCCTCGATGCGGCGAGGGTCGGGCGCATAACGCCGGGCACCGGGCACCAGGCGCCGCGCCGGGCGGTTTTCCCGGGCCTCGGTCAGCTGCGCGCGAAGGTGAGCCAAGACGTAGTCGATGGCGTCATAGGCAATCGTCGCCGCGTCGACGACGGTGGGGACCCCGATGGCCAGAACCGGAACGCCCAGGGCCGTACGGTCCAGGGGCTTGCGCTTGTTGCCCACACCCGATCCCGGCTGAATGCCCGTATCGGCAATCTGGATGGTGGTGTTGACGCGCTCCAGCGCGCGCGCGGCGAGCGCGTCAACGACGATGACGGCGTCCGGCCTGACGTAGCGGCAGATGGCAAGCACGATGTCCGACGTTTCAATGCCCGTCGTGCCAAGCACGCCGGGGGCCAAGGCGCTGACGGGACGGTACCCGTGCGCCACCTGCTCCGGGGCCAGCTCAAAGAGATGACGCGTGACGAGCAGATTTTCCACCACCAGGGGACCAAGCGCGTCTGGCGTCACTTGGGCGTTGCCCAGTCCGATCACCAGCACGCTGCTTTGCGGTCCAAGCCCGAGGCGGTCGAAAAATCCCTCCAGTTCTTGCGCCAGGCGCCCGGCCACACGATGGCGCAGCGGCGTATCCTGCCGGCGCAACCCCGGCACCTCGAGTGTCACATACGTGCCCGGTTGTTTGCCGATCGCCCGCGCGCCGGTCTCGTCCGTCACCGACACCCGGGTCACCGTGATGCCATCGTCCCGTTCCGTATCGATGGTCACGCCGGGCACCGGTTTCCCCAGTGCGGCACGGGCGTAATCATGGGCCTCCAGGGCCAAATCGGTGCGCACGGCAAGGGGCAGCGTAATGTCGTGTTCCATGACCGCGCTCCTTTCATTCCGCTTTCTCTTTCTAGGGTGGTTGGCGGAACTTGCCGTTATTCCGCTGTTGTTGCATTGCCCAGGGGATCGTGGTAGAATATGACGTGTTGTCTCGGACCCCAATCCCCCTCAGGAGGTGAATGGAATGCCCAACATTAAGTCGGCGATCAAGCGGGCACGCCAAAATGAAAAGCGCCGCATGCACCGGGCTTCGCAAAAATCGGCGCTGAAGACGGCGATCAAGAAGTACCTCAAAGCGCTGGAAGCCGGCGACCTGCAAGCGGCGGAGCCGCTCCTGCGTGAAGCGTGCCGCAAGCTGGACAAAGCGGTGACCAAAGGCCTCATTCACAAAAACGCGGCCGCGCGGAAGAAGTCCCGGCTGATGCAAAAGTTCAACAAGGCGGTGCAGCAAAGCGGTCAAACCGAGCAAGCGACGGCGTAAGGTACGGCAACCCGCAACGCCTTGAGACCCGTAAAAAAGAACGACCCCGCTTGAGGGTCGTTTTGTTTTTTTCGGCTCTCCCTTGTCCCCGGCTTCCCCCTCTTTATTTCGTTCCCTCGCCGTCTTCGCCCAGCAGCTCCGCCACCCGCCCGGCCTCCAATGCCGCCAGGAATTCCTCCTCCGACACGACGCGAATGCCGTGGCGTCGGAAAAGGGCTGCCGTCACGCCGTGCCCCGGCTTTTTTTGTTTGCGAAACGTTCCGTCATAGATGCGGCGACTGCCGCACGAGGGGCTGGATTCCTTCAACACCGCCACGCGCGCCCCGGCGGCCTGGGCGATGCGCAACGCCTGATAGGCTCCCTGGACAAAGGCCTCCGTCACATCACGACCCTGGTTGTCGATCACCCGTGCGCGCCCGTCCAGCACGTCGTCACCGTCGCCGCCGACGATCTCCGCCGGGTTGCGCGGCGTCGGCAGGCCGCCAAGCTGCTCCGGGCACACCGGCAGCGCCTTCCCCACACGGAGCAGATCCTCGATGGCCGCGATCCCGTTGTGGCCGCGGTCGTACCGACAGTGCACGCCCGCCAAACACGCGCTGATCACGATCATGAACCGTTCCCTCCTTTGCGCGCCCTGTGCTGCAGCCAGTGGGCCAGCCGGGCAATAAACGCTTCGACGGCCAGCTCCTTGTCCATCCATCCCGCTTTCATGCAGTAGTCCGCCTCGGCCAGTGCATCCAATATCGCCAGCAAGTGCTCCTCGGTAAAGCGTCGCCCCTGCTCCATCGCCTTCTTTACGCCGTAGGGATGCACGCGAAGCCGCTGCGCGATCTGTTGCGTCCCATACCCCTTGGCGGACATGGTCTTGACCTGCAGGATCAGCCGAAACTGGCGGGCCAGGAGGGCAACGAGCCGAACGGGCTCTTCCTGCTGCAGCCACAAATCCCGCAGCATGCGGTACGCCGCTGCCGTATCCACGCGGCAAACGCTGTCGATCAGGGCGAAAACATCCTGCTCCAGGGTGCGCGGGGCCAATTCCCGCACCACGTCGGCGGTGATGGTGCCGCCGGGGCCGACGTACTGCGCCATCTTTTCCACCTCGGTCGCCAAAAACGGGAGCTCGTCGCCCACGCGCATCACCAGCTCTTCCGCCGCGTCGGCGGCGAGATGGACGCCGAGATCCCGGGCGTGCGCGGCCAGCCAAGCGGAAAGCGCCGCACCCTTGAGCGGCGAGAAGGCCACCACCGCTGCCGCCTCCCGCAAGGCCTTGACCACGCGCTTGCGCTCGTCCAGCTTCGCCGTCGGTACCGTGAGCACCAGCGTGGAAAAGGTCGGCGGGGCCACCAGGGCGTTGAGCAGGACGTCGGGATCGTGCTCCACCTTCTTCGGCAGGCGTTCCGCCGTCAGGAACAGGGCCTGCGTCCCCACAACCAGGCGCCGCTCGCTAACAAAGGGCAAGGTTAGCCAATCCTCCACGACCACCTGGACGGGAACGTCCGTCAGGTCATAGACGGCGACGTTGAGGTCGCGATCCTCCGGCGGCACCAGCCGCTCAACAAACCTGCGCACCATTTCGTCGATCAAGTAGGGTTCTTCCCCGTAAAACACGTAGAGGGGCCGAACGCGTCCCGCATCAAGCTCCCGCATCACGTCTTGCGGGGTGACCATTCTCCATCCCCCCATGGGGCCCCGACCGTCGGGCCTTCGGTTACGGGCGTGGCGACTGGGTAAGCCGTGCCTCCGCCATCGCCGCCATGTCTACCCGCCACCGCTCCGCCGTTTCGCGTCCATTTTGCGCCGTCACCACATCGTAGACGAGCGCATTCCCTTCCCATTGTAGCGTGACGCGGGCGATCGGGGAAAGAGCATGGCCGCGAAACCGCACTGCGCCCTTCGCGTCGTACACGATGACGCGCCTTGCTTTGCCCTCTCCCACCACCGCCGCCTGCCACTGGCCGTCCGGCGACGGCAGCGGCGCCTTCGACACGTCCTTCGCCTTTCCTCCCTGCGGGATGCCTGCGTTCGCGACCGGGCGCTCCGATCCGGCCGGACCCCCAAGGGCAACAGCACGTTCCGCCCCCGACTCCTCCTGCTGCGGCGGCACCAAAGCAGTAGCATGGTCCGATGGGGGCGGCGCGGGAGGTTCGCCGTTGGGCTCATGGTCGACCGGCGCTTCCGAAGTGGGCGCCTCGGGCACGGACGGCACATCCGGCGTGGAAGTGGGCGTACGGGATGCCTCATGGGTGGACTTGGCCTCCGGCGCAGAAGACGGTGCGGTCCCGCGCCCGCCGAACGGGGAAGCCGCCTGAAGCGCGCTTCCGCCACCTTCCGTTCTACCGGCGCGGGGCGACGGTTCCGCGCGGCCCGATGGCGGATCACCCGACTGTTCCCTCAGCCCTTCCGGTGAAGGACGGAGCGCCGATGCCAACGGCGATGCGGCACCCGATCGGGGTACCTCCCCCGCCTGGTCGGCACGCTCCGTTTCCAAGACAACGCCGTCCTGTGGAGCGGAGAGTTGTCCCTCGTGAATCTCGGCCACCACGGCCATCACGCCAAGCAGCGCCACCGCCACGCTGCCGCCGGTCCAAAGGATCAGGCGCCGCCATGCCATCCTCCGACGCCGCACCTTCCGCGCCGTCGGCAACGGCATCTGCTCAAGACGGGGGAGCAGCGCGTCGACAACCGAATACGGTGGCTGCACCTTTGGCAAGCTTTCCAGTTGCGATGAAAGCCGTCGCAAGCGCTCGTACAACAGGACACATCGCGGGCAGTTGAGCAAATGATGCTGCATGCGCTGGCGCTCTTCGGCGGTCAGGTCTCCGTCGAGCTCGCGGTTCATCGCGTCCATCACCTCGTCGCAGCTCATCCCCGCACCCCTCCTTTCACGTGGTCTTGCAGCCAGACCTTCAACTGTTGGCGGGCCCGAAACAGGTGGGATTTCACCGTGTTAAGCGGGAGATTGAGCGCGTCGGCGATCTCTTGATAGGAGAAGTCCTGCAGGTAGCGCAGGATGACGACCGCGCGCTGGTGGAGCGGAAGGCGATTGATCGCTTCTTTCACGTCGGCGACCAGGTCGAGGCGTTCCACTTCCTCTTCCACACTGATGCGATCGGGCAGGCTGCCGTCGCACGCCTCGAACATGACGCTGTCGCTGCGGCGGCGGTACAGGTCAATGCACAGGTTGGTGACGATGCGCTGCACCCATGTGTGGAAGTGGGCCTTTTCTTGATACGTGTGCAGTTTCGTAAACACGCGCAAAAGGGCTTCCTGGGTCACGTCCAGTGCGTCCTGCTCATTGCCCAGCAAATAGTATGCCGTCCGGTACACGGGCGTCTCGATTTGTCGAAGCAGCTCAATCATCGCTTCCCGGTTTCCCGCTTGGGCATCGCGGATCAAACGCGGGTCAACCACGCGCACGTCCTCCTCTCCAAACAGTTGACGTACCTGAACCGCCGCAGGTTGCGTTCGCGTCGCCTGCCCCCCAGGGCGTGCCAGCACCTGCTTCGGACGGGGAAGGAAGCGTCGGCACCACGCGCAATCCCCCGTCGGGGCGGATGAAGACCTCGATGGCGCCGTGGCGATCGGTGCGCAGCACCCGCGCGCCGTGGCGACCCAGCCGCTCCACCACGGCGGGATGCGGGTGACCGTAGCGGTTCTGCTCCCCGACGGACACGACGGCCCATTCCGGACGCACCACCGACAGCCACGCCTCGCTCGTCGAGGTCTTGCTCCCGTGGTGGGCCACCTTCAACACGTCCACATCCCCTACACGCCGATCGGCCACCATCGCCCGCTCGCTCCGCTGCTCAACATCCCCGGTGAAGAGAACCACGCGTCTGTAAGCGTGAAGGGCCAGCACGAGAGAAGCATCGTTCTCCGTACAACCGGGGCATCCCGCCCGGGTTGGATGCACCACGCGCCAGTAGACGCCAGGGACAACCTGCCGCGTGAATCCCGCAACCACCCGGCGCACGGAAACGCCTTGCCGGGTGCAGAGCTCCAAAAAAGCCTGCTCCCGCGCGTTGCGCCCGAAACCGGGACCCACCACCACTTCCTTCACCCTCAGCTGTTGTACGACGGCAAACAGCCCACCGAGATGATCCTCATCGCCGTGGGACACAAACACCGTGTCGATCCGCCGCACGCCGCGATACAGCAGGTACGGCACCACCACGTCCGCTCCCGGATCAAAGGGATCGCGCCGGCGCCGCCACGCTTCGGCCGGGATGGCCG
>PKQU01000140.1 GCA_017577925.1 Bacillota bacterium | reverse complement strand
ACGGCGCGCGCGTGCTGTATCTCGACACCGACGCCCACCACGGCGACGGCGTGCAGTGGGCCTTTTACGACGACCCCGACGTGCTCACCGTTTCCCTTCACGAAACGGGCCGCACCCTTTTCCCCGGGACCGGCTTCGTCCATGAGCGGGGCGACGGCCCCGGCTTCGGACGCAGCATCAACGTGCCGCTCGAACCCTTCACCGAGGACGATTCCTGGCTGGAATGCTACACGACCGTGGTGGAGCGCGTGGCGCACCGCTTCCGCCCCGACATCATCATCACCCAGAACGGCTGCGACGCCCACGTGTGGGATCCGCTCAGCCACTTGTGCGCCACGACGCGCATCTACGCGGAAATTCCCAAGTTGGCCCACCGCCTGGCCCACGAACTGTGCGACGGGCGCCTCGTCGCTGTCGGCGGGGGCGGCTATGACATCTGGCGCGTCGTACCGCGCGCGTGGGCCCTCCTGTGGGCGGAGCTGGTCGACCGTCCCTTCGCCGGCAATCCCGAACTGCCGCCTTCCTGGCGGGAACGCTGGCAGGCCCAGAGCCCGGTCCCCCTCCCCCAGCGGTTGTTGGATCCTCCGGACATCGTCCCGCCCATCCCGCGGCGGTCCGAGATCGACGCGCGCAACCGGCACACCGTCGAGTTGGCCTTGCTGTATGCGCCATAACCGCAACCAACCCCCAAAGGAGGGTGTGTCATGATTCGCCTGCTGTGGCTGTTGTCGCTTGTGCTCTTGGCCGTGGCCTATTTTTCGGCACCCGACTTATACGTGCCCGCCATTCTCTTGTTCATCGCCACGTTCGTGCTCACCGCCGTTCGCCAGGCCTTTCGCCTCCTGTTCCTTGTCGCGGCGGCAGCCTGCGGGCTGTTCATCCTTCTCGGCCTGCTGAAGTAGTCGCCAGCTCCTCCAGCATGGCGCACACCACTTCGCAGGAACGCTGGGACGCCAGCTTCACAAAGGCCGGAAAATCCACGTGGGCCGAGCCATCAGCCTTGTCCGACATGGAGCGAATGACGACAAAGGGCACGCCGTTCATGTCGCACACCTGGGCCACGGCGGCGCCTTCCATCTCCAGGCACAGTCCGCCGAACCGCTCGTGCAGCCAGCGGGCCTTTTCCCGGTTCGTCACGAACTGGTCGCCGGACAGGACGCGCCCCGTCATCACGCGCACCTCGGTTACCCGGCGCGCGGCCCGCTCGGCCAGCGCCACAAGCTGGGGATCGGCCTCAAACACCCATTTGGGATGGAACGGAATCTCGCCGGGCTGAAACCCCAGCGCGGTGGCATCCATGTCGTGCTGCACGCAGTCCCGCGAGACGACGATGTCGCCGATCTCCAGTTCGGGATGGAGCGCCCCTGCCACGCCGGTGAACACGATGTGGGACACCTGATAGCGATCGATCAAGAGCTGCGCGCAGACGGCCGCATTCACCTTGCCTACGCCCGACTTGCACACCACCACATCCTGCCCGGCCAGCTCGCCCCGGTAGAACGGGATTCCGGCATGGCGCACCTCCTGCTCGCCGTACATCCCCTCGCGGTAGCGTTCTACCTCTTCGACCATGGCCCCGATGATGCCGATCGTCATGGCACCTCTCCCCCTTTGCGTCAAAGCGTAACCGTCTCCCCCGCCCATTATCCAGGGCGGTTTAGCGCCTTGGCGGCAACGGTTCCATTATAACAGGGGCACCTGCCGCGGTCACCCGCGCCAGGCGCAAATCGTGCCCGCCACGAAGGCGGGCACCAACCGGGCATCGGGACAATCCGGTCCAGCCGTCCTGGAACTCCTGTTACGGCGCCACAACCGCCGTTTGCACCTCGGCGCGCGTCGAGCCGCGCAACTCGATCGTGTGCGGGAGGAACACGAGGGAATCGGTCACCTTCTCGTTGTGCATGTACTTGGTCAAGAGGCGCATCGACACGGCACCAATGTCGTACATCGGCTGGGCCACCGTCGTCAGCGTCGGGCGCACCATTGACGCCAGGCGGATGTTGTCAAAGCCGATCACCTCGACGTCCTCCGGCACACGGAAACCGGCGTCCTGATAGGCGTGGATGGCGGCCACCGCCATCTCGTCACTGGTGGCAAACACCGCCGTGGGGCGCTCGGGAAGGGCCAAGAAATGATCCATCCGCTTCAGCGCCGTCTCGTAGCGGTAATCGGCCAGTTGCACCAGCTCCTCCCGAAAGGGCACGCCGGCATCCTCCAGCGCCTGGCGATAGCCCTCAAAGCGGCTGAGTCCGGCAAACTCCTCCAACGGGCCGCCCAGGAAGGCAATGCGGGTGTGGCCGTGATTGAGCAGCAGGCGCGTAGCGTCGTAGGCAGCCTGCCGCTGGTCAATGTTGACCGAAGGCAGCTGACATCCCGGATCGATTGTCGTGGCCAGCACCACGGGCACAGGGGCCGAACGGAAGAGCGCGAGGTGCTCGTCCGTTACCTGCGCCCCCATGAACAAGAGGCCATCCACCTGTTTCTCCAACAGCGTCTCGATGAGCGTCAGTTCCTTTTTCGGCTGTTTGTCCGAATTACAGAGGATGATGTTATACTTGTACATGTTGGCAATGTCTTCAATGCCGCGGGCCAATTCGGCATAGAAGGCGTTGGCGATGTCCGGGATGATGACGCCTACGGTCGTTGTCTTCTTGCTCGCCAAACCGCGGGCCACGGCGTTGGGGCGATACCCCAGCCGCTCGATCACTTCGAGCACCTTTTTCCGCGTGGCCGGCTTCACGTTGGGGTTGCCGTTCACCACACGGGACACCGTTGCCATCGACACACCCGCTTCCCGCGCCACATCGTAAATGGTTACGGACACGGCCGCTCCCTCCCTGCAACCGTTAACTGGTTTTCATTTGGTTTTCATCTTACGTTTTAGGATACGGCAATTTTCACACGATTTCAACTCCCGTTTCACCAACACAAAAAGGCGGTGCGGGGGCCCGGTCCCCGCTCTCCGCCTACGAGATCATGCGTTTTTGAGTGACGATCAAAGACCCGTATCCCGGTCCTAAACCAGGGAGGCCGCCCTATCCCCTCTCGCCCCTCGGGCCGCCGGAATGGCCAAAGGAGTGCGGTGCCTTACCGCACCGCCTCCGTCTGGACCATCCCCAAGGCCTGCAGAAACGCGTCAAACGTGGGCAAGTCGATTTGCTGCTTGGCGTCGGACAGGGCCACCGGCGGGTCGGGGTGCACCTCCACCATCACCCCGTCGGCGCCGGCGGCCAGCGCCGCCTTGGCCAGCGGCAAGAGGATGTCGCGCCGCCCCGCCGCGTGGCTGACGTCGACCAGCACGGGCAGGTGGCTTTCCTGTTTGAGGATCGGCACCGCCGCGATGTCTAACGTGTTGCGCGTCCACTTCTCGTAGGTGCGGATGCCGCGTTCACAGAGGATCACCTGCGTGTTCCCCCGCGATACGATGTACTCCGCCGCGTAGAGCAATTCTTCGATCGTGGCCGCGAGTCCGCGCTTCAGAAGCACCGGCGTGCGCGTCTGGCCCACTTCCTTCAACAGCTCGAAGTTCTGCATGTTGCGCGCCCCGATCTGGATCACGTCGACGTACTCGACAGCCATCTCCACGTGTGCCGGGTTGACGATCTCGCTGACCACATACAGGCCGTACTCATCCGCCACTTCGCGCAGGATCTTCAGCCCGTCGACACCCAGGCCCTGAAAGTCATAGGGCGACGTGCGCGGTTTGAACGCCCCGCCGCGTATCAGCCGCAGCCCGCGGTCGGCCATGAACCGGGCCACCGCCCGCACCTGCTCCGGCGTCTCCACCGAGCACGGCCCGGCCACGATGACCTTCTCCGCCCCGCCGATGCGCACCTCGCCGACGGTGACAACCGTGTCTTCCTTCTGGCGCTTGCGGCTCACGAGGAGCGCCTTGCGCGTATCGTCCTCCTGCAGCTCGAGGGACGCCTTAAACAGCTCCTTAAACAGGTGCACGATCGTGGCGTCGGAAAACGGGCCGCGATTTTGTGCCTTGATGCGCTCGAGCATCTCCCGCTCGCGGAGCGGATCGTATTTTTGTACGCCCTGTTTTCCTTTGATGCGGCCAATTTCCTGGACGATGCGCCCGCGCTCGCTGATGAGTTCCAACAGCCGCAGGTTGATCTCGTCCAGCTGTTTGCGGAGCGTCTCCAATTCGCCCGACACGGTTTCTCTCCCTCCCTAAAATATTTCTGACTATTATAGCGCACGGTTTCCCATCTGTCATGCCTGAATTTGCGTTTGTGGCGGCCCTTGTTGTGCCGGGTAGGCCTGCGCCTGGATTTCCTGGGCCAGCTGGGCCTGTTCGCCCTGGTACCGGGTCAGGAGGTTCTGCACGGCACCGCCGTCGGCCGCGACCGGCAGCGACCAACCGCGCGTTTCCACCTCGCCCGCCACCAGAGCAAGGGACTGGATGGTCCCGCTCAGCAGGGAGATCAGATCCTGCTGCAGTTTGGGCGATCCGCTTTCCAGCACGGCCATCGTGTACAGCTGAACCAGCGCCTTTTCGTCACGCACAAGGTCATCCAATCGCTCCTTGTCCTGCCACACGTTTCCGATCCTCCTTTTCCCACCGTCACGAAGTCTGCACCGGCGTCACGCCGCCGTGCTGCTGCAAGCTGAGGAGCAGCAAATCGAAGTGACGCCGGTGCCGCTCGGCCATATCGCGACAGAACGGCTGCAAGGTCAAGTCCTGCACGTTCTGTGCCGCATCGAGGTATTTGCGCACCAGGAGCGCCTCGAACGCAAGCAACGCGTCGAGGGCAACCAGTTCGTTCGACGTCAGCGGCTTCATCACGTGGTTGGCCAACGGGATCACCTCCCGTGTTTTACCTTTTCCCGTCTCGCACCGGTGCATACCCCGACAGCCCCAACACAACCCAGATGGCCCGTTCTGTCCTTACCGAAAAAAAAGCAGTATAATGAGAACGTTAGTGCAGATCCTGGATCTGAGGTGAGCCGGAACGATGAAAACCGTCGTCGTCATGCAAGGAGACCAAACGGGACAAGAACTGCTGGAAGAGGCGCTGCGGGTACTCGAGCCCAATGTTATCGGATTTGAAATCAACTTCCAGGTGTTCGACCTGAGTCTGGAAAACCGCCGCCGCACGAACAACGAAGTGGTGTATGAGGCGG
>PKQU01000139.1 GCA_017577925.1 Bacillota bacterium | reverse complement strand
TTTGTGGAGGTGCGGGTGACGGATCTGGAGGCGGCCCGCAAGCATTACGTGGACGTGATGGGCCTGGAGGTGACGGACCGGACGGAGGACGCGATTTACCTGAAAGGATGGGACGAGTACGACCACCATTCCATCGTGCTGCGGAAGTCGAACCGCGCCGGGCTGGAAAAGATGGCGTTCAAGGTGCACACCTACGAGGACATGGAGCGCTTGGAGAAACAATTGCAGCAGTATGGCGCATCGGTGACGCGCGTCTCCAAGGGCGAGAACCACAAGGTGGGCGAGGGATTGCGGTTCAAGTTACCGTCGGGACACACGATGGAGCTGTTCGTCGAAATGGAATACAAGGGCAAAGCGCTGCCGCAGGTGAACCCGGCGCCGTGGCCGGAGGGGCTGATCGGCGTGGGGGCGCCGCGGATCGACCATTTGCTCATTACGGCGGAAAAGCCGGTGGAAACCATCGACTTCCTCATGAAGGCGCTGAACTTCTACATGAGCGAGAAAGTGGTGGAAAACGAGAGTTCGGAGACGCCAATTGCGGCCTGGCTGTTCCGCAGCAACACGCCGCACGACATCGCGATCATTCCGGGAAAAGACGAAGGGTTGCACCATTTTGCCTTCTGGCTGGATGAATTTAATGAGCTGCGCAAGGCCGGTGACGTATTCTCCAAGCACGATGTGCCGATTGATGTCGGGATTGAGCGTCACGGGATCACCCGCGGGCAGACCATTTACTACTTTGATCCGTCGGGGAACCGCAACGAGGTGTTCACCGGCGGGTACATCGCCTATCCCGACATGCCGGTGGTGAAGTGGACGGTAGACCAACTGGCACGGGGCATCTTCTACTTCAACCATCGCCAAGAATGGATCGAAGGCTTTACCGGTGTGACGACGTGACCATACGTTTTTGCCACCCCAGATCCCGTTGGGGTACGGTTGTTCCTTCAGCGGCCGCACCGGGTCGGGTGTTCCGGTGCGGCTGTGGCATTCTCTTGCCGGGTCTTCCCCCTGAACGGAAGGAGGTGAAGCGGATGCGCATTCACCCGGCCAACACGCTGGTGCTCCCGGCGTCTGTCGTGACGGTGGGCGCGTTTGACGGTGTGCACCTGGGCCACCAGGTCCTCATTCGGCAGGCCGTCGCACGGGCCCGGACCCTGGGTGTTCCGTCCGTCGTGTATACCTTTGATCCGCCACCTCGCTGCTACCTTCAACGGGTTCCCATATTGACACCCTTAGAAGAGAAGGTCCGGCGGTTGGCGCAGTTGGAGGTTGACCACGTTGTCGTGGCCAACTTCAACGAGGCATACATGTCCCGAAGCGCCGAGGTGTTCATCGAAGAGTTGCGCGCGCTCCATCCGCTCGAGATCTGGGTTGGACGGAATTTCCGGTTTGGCCGGGGTCGCCAGGGCGGCCTCGATGAGTTAGCGGTTGCCTTTTCTGTTCGGGTGATGGATCCCGTTTGCTGCACCCGAGGTGAAGTGATCTCGTCCACCCGGATCCGATCGCTCATTGCTGCGGGACAACGGGAAGAGGCTTGGGCGCTTTTGGGCGGTTTGGATGGGTTGCCGGTGTAGGGAACGAGAAGAAGGAAGAGGTTCGCCTGCTGAGGCGCGGGGGAAGTGAATTCACCCGCGGGTGGAGCCGGAGATTGCGGTGCGTGTGGGACGCCACCTGTACGCTTTCGACCTGAAGCCGAACCAGGTGGCCGACGCGATCACGGCGGTGGCGCCCGCGCGGCCAACGCGCGGGTTTTCTCTTGGACAGAACGGCATCTGCACGGGTTCCGTTTGTGATCGAAGCAACGTGAGGAGATTGCGGCCCTTCTCTGTACAGGTTTGGAATATGATACAATATACGATATGGTACAGCGTTCGCAAGGGTTGGAACGAAGGGGCAAATCGCTTGAAGGGCTTTCCGGTAGGAGGTCGTGCGGATGGTGCGGATGCCGATCACCCGTTCTGAATGGGTTTATGAAAAGCTGAAGGAAGCGATTCTCTCCGGGGAGATTGCGCCGGGGGAACGCCTTGTGGTTGACCAGCTGGCCCGTGAGCTAGGCACCAGTCCAATACCGGTGCGGGAGGCGTTGCGGCGGCTGGAAGCTGAAGGGTGGGTGGAGAACAAGCCGTTTGTAGGGGCGCGGGTGGCGCCGGTGCGGGTGGAAGAGCTGGAAGAGCTCTTCACCATCCGCCTGGCTTTGGAGCCGATTCTGGCCCGGACGGCCGTGCAGGCCATTACGGATGAAGGCATCGATCGGTTGGAAGAATTGGTAGACGAAATGGACAAGTGCATCGAACAGAATGACGCTGCGCAGTTTAGCCGCCTGAACTACGAATTTCACCGCACCCTTTACGAGTTTTCGCCGTGGAAAGAGCTTTTCCGCATTGTGATCACCGTCTGGGAGCGCTCGGCTCGCTCGCGGTGGATTTTCGTGCAGACCCCGGATTCCATGCACGCATCCCAGAAGGAGCACCGAGCGATGATCGAGACGTTGCGCAAACGGAACGCCCAAGAACTGGAACGGTTGGTGCGTACGCAAAAGGAGCGGGCGTTTGCCCGTTACCTGGCCCTCGTGAAGGACGCCGCGAACGTGGGCGGACGAGATCGCGGGCAATAAGGGACAATTGTTGTCCTGATTTGAGCGAGACCGGAGGAGGGAGAGGAATGGGCGATGTGGCGTGCTTTCGGGTACAGACCGGCGCGTTCGAGACGTATGTGAACCGTGCGGGCGAGGGAAACCGTGAGGCCATTCTGTTCATTCACGGTTCGGGACCGGGGGCGACGGCCTGGTCCAACTGGCAATTTGCGCTGCCGTACTTCAGCGAGCAAGGGTTTGATTGCATCGCGCCGGACCTGGTCGGTTTTGGGCAGACCGACCACCCGCCTGCGCCTCCCCAAGGGATGCGCGCCTGGATGCGGCTGTGGCTCGACCAACTTCTCAATCTTCTGAACGAACTGGACATTGCGCGCGCCCATGTGGTGGGCAACTCCCTAGGCGGCGCCATTGCCCTCCATTTGTTGGTGGAAGCGCCGGAACGGTTCAGCCGAGCGGTGCTGATGGGTTCGGCGGGGGCTCCCTGTCGGTTGACCCCGGAACTTGACCGCGTTTGGGGGTTCTATGCGGATCCCTCTCCGTCCACGATGACGCAACTCATTCGCTGGTTCGCGTACGACGACCGCATTGTGGGGGATCAGCTGGAGCACATCAGCCAGATGCGCTTTGCGGCCGCCATGGATCCCGCCGTTCGCCGTTCGTATGAAGCAATGTTTCCCCCTCCGCGCCAGCAGCATCTGGATGCGCTGGTCGTGCCGCCGGCATCCCTGCGGCGCATCCCGCATCCCGTGTTGCTCGTGCACGGGCGGGACGATCCCATTGTTCCCCTGGAAACCAGCTATTTCCTCGTGCAGCACATTCCCCGCGCGAAACTGATGGTGTACGGCCAGTGCGGCCATTGGACGCAAGTGGAGCATCGGGACAGCTTTCATCGTTTGCTGTTTGACTTTCTAACCGGTGCCGTATAGGTTGAATCATCTCAATTCAATATCTTCATATGATAAACAGCCCTCGGTCGTATACCGAGGGCTTGCGCATCCTGCGAGGATCAAAACATGAGGCCTTCCATTGGGCTGGAGGCTGAGGCGTAGCGTTTCTTGGGGATGCGGCCGGCCAGATACGCCTTGCGTCCGGCCTCGACGGCCAGCTTGAAGGCTTCGGCCATCCGCACCGGGTCTTTGGCTCCCGAGACGGCGGTGTTGAGCAGCACGCCGTCGGCGCCCAGTTCCATCGCCTTGGCCGCATCGGCCGGTGAGCCGATGCCGGCGTCGATGATCACGGGTACTGTTGCTTCCTCGATGATGTAGCTGAGGTTGAGCGGATTAAGGATGCCGAGGCCGGTGCCGATCGGCGCCGCGCCGGGCATCACCGCGTGGGCGCCGGCTTCCTGCAGCTTGCGGGCCAAAATGGGGTCGTCGTTCGTGTAGGGCAGGACGATGAATCCTTCCTCGACGAGGATCTTCGTCGCTTCCAGTGTGGCCACCGGATCGGGCAGCAGCGTCTTCGGGTCGCCGATGATCTCCACCTTGATCATGTCGCACAGCCTGGAGGCGCGGGCGAGCCGGGCGATGCGTACCGCCTCTTCCACCGTGCGCGCCCCGGCGGTGTTGGGCAGCAGCTTGAACCGCGACAGGTCCAGTTCTTCCAGCAGGTTGGGCTGATTGGGGTCGTAGATGTTCATCCGGCGCACGGCGAAGGTGAGCACTTCCGCACCCGAGGCGGCTACGGCGCGCTTTTGCACGTCAAAGTCGGAGAACTTGCCGGTACCCAAAAACAGGCGGGAGCGAAACGTGTAGGGACCGATTTGCAGCACGTCGTCTTGTACGGCCGCAGGGTTGGCGGTCATGGCGATCATCCTCCTCCGACAAAGTGAACCAGCTCCAGCACGTCCCCCTCGCGGACCGGAACCTCTGCGTATGTGTCGCGGTCGAGCACGCGGCGGTTTTGCTCCACGATAACGAGCTTGCCTTCCAGGCCAAAGTGGCGAAGGAGATCGGCCACCGTCTGCACGCTGTCGGGCACGTCGTGCACCTCGCCGTTGATCGTCAGCTTCACGGCGTGTCACCTCCCTCCGCTGCCGCGGACACTTCCTTTGCTGACGCCCACAGGCGGTTGGGCGAAAAGGGTGCGAGCAGGACGGGTGTCTGCCCCGTGCGGATAAGCTCCGCGATCAGCTCGCCGGTGATGGGGGCCAGCAGGATGCCGTTTCGGAAGTGGCCTGTCGCCACGACCAGTCCGGGATGGCCTTCTACCGTTCCCAAAAAGGGCAGGCCGTCGGCGGAGTGGGGCCGCACGCTGGCCCAGGCCCGCTCGAAGGTCGCCTCGGCCAAGGCCGGCACGAGGGCCTTTGCCGCCGCCCCCAGCTTCGCGAGGGCCTTCAGCGTGACGGTACGATCGAAGCCGGCATGCACTTCCGTCGCCCCGATCACGACGCGTCCGCCCTGCTTCGGCACGAGGTAGCAGCCATGGGCAAACAGGGTCTTGCGGAAGGGGACGGCGGGCAACGTGACGGACAGCGACTCCCCTTTCACCGGCCCAACGGGGAGGCGAAGCCCGAGCCGCCGTCCGAGAACGCCGCTCCACGCGCCGGCGGCCAGGACGGTCCACTCGGCCCGGTGCA
>PKQU01000138.1 GCA_017577925.1 Bacillota bacterium | reverse complement strand
TCATCCTTGCCATCGTCCTGCTCTTTGGCGTGTGGTTTGTCTTGTGGTGGACCACGCAACAACCCAAGGCCCAGCTGCAGTCAGGTCAAGCCCATGCGGGCGAAAGCGCGGAAGAGCTGCTGGAGCGAACGGTGGATACGCCAGAGATCGTGACCAACCTCTACAGTGGAAATTTCATCCGTATCCAGTTCAAGCTGGTCTTGGACAGCGAGGAAACGCGGGAAGAACTGGAAAAACGTATGTTCCAGGTCGAACATACGGCAATTGCCCTCTTGTCATCGCTGACCCCCGACGACATCCGCGGGGAACAAGGGCTGCGGAATGTCGAAGAACGGCTCAAGGCGCGGGTCAACACCCTCTTGCAAACCGGAAAGGTGGAACGGGTGATCACAATCAAGAAGATGGTACAGTGATGGGGCGAGGGGCCGCAGGTGGAGGTGACACCCGTGACGTCTGATGTGTTGTCGCAAAGTGAAATTGACGCGCTCCTGGCTGCGCTCACCTCGGGGGAGATGTCGGCCGAGGAGCTGAAGCGCGAGCAGGAGACGCGAAAGGTTAAGCCCTACGATTTTAAGCGGGCCCTTCGCTTCTCCAAGGATCAGATCCGCAGCTTGGCGCGCATTCACGAAACCTTCGCCCGTTCGCTCACCACGCTGTTTTCCGCGATGTTGCGCACCTTTGTGCAGTTTTCTGTGGTTTCCGTCGATCAGCTGCCGTACGACGAGTTCGTGCGTTCCATCCCCAACCAGACCGTGCTCAACGTGTTTGAGGCCCGCCCGTTGGAGGGGCGCATGGTTCTCGAAGTCAACCCCAACGTCGCCTACGCCATGCTGGACCGATTGTTGGGCGGGCGGGGCAAGGGGATGCAGGTGATCGGAAAGTGGACGGAAATCGAGATGTCCATTCTCCAACGCCTGTTTTCACGGGCCCTGTCCCATTTGCCCGAGGCATGGAAGAACGTGCTCGACCTCGACGTGCACTACGACACCCTCGAGGTGAACGCCCAGTTTATCCAGATCGTCTCCCCGAACGACACGGTCGCCGTGATCACGTTCCGCACCGTGATCGGGGAGACCTCGGGGATGATGAACCTGTGCCTGCCGCACATCGTGCTGGAGCCGGTGATGCCGAAACTCTCCTCCCATCACTGGCTGTCCCCGCAGAAGAAACAGCGCCCCCCGGAACAGGCGGCCCTTCAGCGGCACATGAAGCGGGCCGCTGTGCCGGTAGTGGCCGAGCTCGGCACAGCCACCATCACGCTGCGCGATCTGCTGCAGCTGGCTCCGGGGGACTGCATTGTGCTCGACCAATCACCGGGCGACCCGATTGTCGTCAAGGTGGGCAAGATCCCCAAATTTGTGGCCCGTCCGGGGACGCATCGCGGCCGCCTCGCCGTCCAGATCGAAGCGAGGGTAAAGGGAGAGGACGCCGATGACTGAGCGCGACAAGTTGAGCCAGGAAGAGATTGACGCCTTGCTGCGCGGCTTAGGGGGAGACGCGGAGGGTGATCGCTCCGAACCGCAGCCGGATGCGGTCTTGTCCCCCATCGAACAGGATGCCCTGGGCGAGATTGGCAACATCTCCTTCGGCAGCGCGGCAACGGCGCTGTCCACGCTTCTGGGGCAAAAGGTGGAGATCACCACGCCGACGGTATCCTTGGTCCGCCGCGACGCGCTGCGTGACGAGTTTCCCACGCCCCATATTGCCATTTTCGTCCAGTACACCGACGGGCTGGAGGGCACCAACCTGCTCGTTCTGCGCACCGATGACGCGCGGATCATCGCCAATCTGATGATGGGCGGCGACGGGACCAATCCCGACCCGGAACTCGGCGAGCTGCAGTTGAGCGCCGTGCAGGAAGCAATGAACCAGATGATGGGCGCGGCAGCCACGTCGATGTCGACGGTCTTCAACCGCAGGGTGAACATCTCGCCGCCCATCGTCCAGCTCTTCGACCTGTCCAAACCGGACGAGGAACTGCCCCTGCCCGACGAGACCCTGGTCAAGGTTTCCTTCCGCCTGCGGATCGGCACGTTGATCGACTCAACGATCATGCAGCTGTGCCCCTTGTCGTTCGCCGTGCAGTTGGTTAAAAGCCTGCTCGGGGAGACGAAGGTGGCGGAGCATGCGGAGACGCCTGCGGAACCGGTGGACCGGGAAGAGCTGGCGCCGTCTACGTCCGCCCCGTCATCGCCGGCGGCATCCGCGCAGCCGCAGACAGGGGCGGGCGAAGTGGCCGCTTCCGCCGAGCGGTTTGCACGGCTGACGGCGGGCAACGGGAACACGGGCGCGTCACCTTCACGCACGGTGAACGTCCAGCCCGTCCAGTTCGCACCCCTCAGCTCCGGACTGCTGTCCACCGAGGAGACGAACCTGAGCCTGCTCTATGACGTTCCGCTCCAGGTGACGGTCGAGCTGGGACGCACCGAGAAAACGATCAAGGAGATTCTCGAGTTGACATCAGGGTCGATTGTCGAGCTGGACAAGCTGGCGGGAGAGCCGGTGGACATCTTAGTCAACGGCAAGTTGATCGCGAAAGGGGAGGTCGTCGTCATCGACGAGAACTTCGGCGTGCGCGTCACGGACATCGTCAGCCAGCGGGATCGGATGGAAAAGTTAGGGTAATTGACGGGTGCAAATCGCCACAGAAGGAGGTAGGGAGCCCATGTCGGCACGCGTACTGGTGGTGGACGACGCCGCGTTCATGCGCATGATGATCAAGGAAATCTTGACCAAGAACGGGTACACCGTCGTGGGGGAGGCAAGCGACGGGCATCAGGCGGTGGCGCTGTACAAGGAATTGCAACCCGATGTGGTGACGATGGACATCACCATGCCCGAGATGGACGGCATTGCCGCGCTGAAGGAGATCAAGAAATTCGATCCGAATGCCAAGGTGATCATGTGTTCGGCAATGGGGCAGCAGGCGATGGTGATCGACGCCATCCAAGCGGGGGCCAAGGACTTTGTGGTCAAGCCGTTTCAGGCGGACCGGGTGCTGGAAGCGTTGCGAAAAGTGTTGGGGTAGGGTTGCGGGATGCAAACGGCTCGCAAGGCGCTGGTTGCCTGTGCGTTGCTGTGGTTCCTGGGGGGGCATTTCGCCCTCGGCATGCCCGGCAGCATCGCGTGGGCCGAAGGGGAGCGCTCCGTCTACGAAACGTATCAAGCGCCGACCCCCTCGACACGGCCTCCTTCTGCGCCGAACCAGCAGGACCGCGGCCAGCCGGCGCCCTCCGAAGCGGCGGCCGGCGAGGGCGGAGGACTGGCCGCGATCCTGGTCCGTCTGGTCGCCGCACTGGCGCTGATCCTCGCGCTGATCGTCGGAGCGGGTCGATGGCTGTCTCGCCGCAACCCGTTTGTTCGGCCCGGCATGCCGGTTCGCGCCCTCGGGGGATGCGCGGTGGGTCAGAACAAGAGTGTGCAAGTGGTGCAGATCGGCGACGGCCTTTACGTGTTGGGGATCGGTGACGACGTGCAGCTGCTGCGCTACATTCCACCGGGGGACGAGGCAGAGCGGCTGCGTGCCCTGTTTGACGCCGCGGGCACGGGGAGCGATCGAAGGGGTTGGCTGGGGCGCATACGCGGGATCACGTTTCCGATGGCATCGGAAGCACGTACCGAGGGTTCCTCGTTTTCCGAGCTGCTGGCCACCCGCTTACAGGCGTTACGTGAGGCCCGCGCGCATCTGCCGGTGGAGGCGGAACGCAAACCCGATGCGGACGGAAGGGAACGGCCAGAATGAAGCAGCAATTGGGGCGCGGAATGCGGTTCGGCATCTTCCTCGCCGCGACACTGCTTGTCGGATGGCCGTCGCCTGTTAGTGCGGCCCAGCGCACGGCCATTCCCGGCGTCAAGCTGGAGATCGGGACGGGTGCACCGCCTGACGTCGCCGTGACGGTGCAGCTGCTTCTCCTGCTGACGGTATTGTCCTTGGCCCCGGCCATCCTGATCCTCATGACCGCCTTCACGCGCATCGTTGTGGTGCTGTCGTTTGTGCGCATGGGGCTGGGCACGCAGCAGACGCCGCCAAACCAGGTGCTGATCGGTCTGGCCCTGTTCATCACGTTTTATGTCATGGCGCCCACCTTTTCGCAGGTGTACCATCAAGCGGTTGTGCCGTACCTCGACGGCAAGCTCTCGCAGCAAGCGGCACTGGAGGCGGCCGCCAAGCCGCTCAAGGCGTTCATGGCCAAGCATACCCGGGAAAAGGATTTGCGTCTGTTTCTGCGCCACGTCAAGGGCGCAGAGCCGAAATCGATTGACGAGATCCCCCTGCACATGCTGGTGCCCGCGTTCGTGCTCAGCGAATTGCGGACGGCGTTTCAAATCGGGTTTCTGCTCTTGTTGCCATTTTTGGTCATCGACATGATTGTGGCCAGCACGCTCATGGCGATGGGAATGATGATGCTGCCGCCGGTGATGATCTCCCTGCCGTTTAAGCTGCTCCTGTTTGTGCTCGTGGACGGCTGGTATCTGGTCGTCGAAAGCTTGCTCGCGGGGTACTAGGAGGGGGAGGCGCGTGACACCCGAAATGGTCGTTCACCTCGCGCGTGAGGCGGTTATCGTCGTGCTTCTGGTGTGCGGGCCGCTGTTGGGGGTGGCCCTGGTGGTGGGCTTCGTGGTGAGCCTCTTTCAGGCGGTAACCCAAATTCAAGAACAGACCCTTGTCTTCATCCCCAAGATTGTGGCCGTTTTCGTGTCCGTGGCCCTGTTCGGCCCCTGGATGCTGCGCCAGTTGCTCGCCTTTACCCATGAGATGTTCAACCAGATTCGATTGCTTACCCAGTAGGTGGGGGCCATGGCCGACTGGCTGACCCAGCTCCCGGCGTTTGGCTTGGTGCTGGTCCGCATGACGGCATTTTTTACCGTTGCGCCGGTGTTTGCCGGGCGCACGATACCGCCGATGGTCAAGGCGGGGTGGGCGGCGCTGGTGGCCTTGCTGGCGATGGGCGTTGTGTCCCCGCCAGAGATCCCGCTGGACGGGCGCTATGTTCTCCTCGCCGCGAAGGAAGCCCTCGTGGGGCTGGCCCTGGGGTTTTTGGCCGCGCTCTTGTTTTCCGCCGTGCAGACGGCCGGCGGATGGCTGGATCTGCAAACCGGCTACGCTGTGGCCAACCTGTTTGACCCGCAAAGCGGGACGCAGATCCCGCTCTTGGGCCATGCCAAGCACCTCCTCGCCGTGCTGTTCTTTCTCGCCACCGACGGCCATCACTTGCTCGTGGACGGCATCGTGG
>PKQU01000017.1 GCA_017577925.1 Bacillota bacterium | reverse complement strand
CAGCCATCCTGGACCGCGTGATCTTTGAGGCCCAGTCGGCAAGCGATGCCGCGCTCCTGCAGTGGGGACGCACGCTCCGCCGCTGGCGCGAGGCGATTCTGGCCTACCACACCTGGCGTGTTTCAAACGGCTACACGGAGGGCGTGCACACCAAGATCAAGCTGCTCAAACGAATCAGCTACGGGTTCCGCAACCGCGAAATCTATGTGCGGAAGATGCTCCTCGCTTTTATGCCCTTGGCTTGGTTGACCTCCCATCCACAGTTATTGACTTAGAGCCGTTTGATTTCCAACGCCTTCGCCCACACTAACCATAGCCCTGTCCTAGGCAGGAACCAACCGCGGAAGGAGGGAAAGGTTTCATGGCCATCTTGGAAATCAGCGTCACACCGGTGGGTACGGGGAGTTCCAGTTTTAGCGCCCTCGTGACCACGGCCTGCCGCATCATCGAGGAGAAGGGGCTGCCCTACCAAGTCACGCCGACGGCAACGGTGATAGAAGGCCCCCTGGACCAGCTCCTGGCCTGCGTCCAGGACGTGCATCGCGCCTGCCTGCAGAACGGGGCGACGCGTCTGGTGACGCACATTACCATCGACGACCGGCTAGACAAACCCCTGACGATGAGCCAGCAGGTGGAAACGGTGCAGGCGCAGCTGCACTAAGGGCTCCGCCCGCGCGCCGCTGCACCTCGCGTCCCGGTGCGAAAGCCCCATGCGGCACGGCGGCAGCCCGGCTCTAGGCGCCGGGCTGCGCGTCTTTCTTCGACCGTACCTCCTCCACGATGGTCGCAATCACCTCGTCGACCGGCTGCGGACCGAGATCGCCGGCACCACGCTTACGTACCGCGACGGTGCCGTTTTCGACCTCCTTGTTCCCGACCACGAGCATGTAGGGGATCTTCATCAACTGCGCTTCGCGAATCTTGTAGCCGATCTTCTCACTCCGCTCGTCCAGCTCCACGCGAATGCCGGCTTGGGCCAGCTTGTCGCGCACCTGGCGCGCGTAGGGCACCTGGGCGTCAGTAATGGTGAGGATGCGCGCCTGCACCGGCGCCAGCCACACCGGGAAGGCCCCCTTGTAGTACTCGAGAAGGAAGGCAACGAAGCGCTCCATTGTGCCGACGATCCCGCGGTGGATCACCACCGGGCGGTGCGGCTTGCCGTCCTCGCCGATGTACTCGAGGCCAAAACGCTCCGGCAGGTGGAAATCGAGCTGCACCGTCGACAGCGTCTCGTCCTTGCCGGTCGCCGTGCGCACCTGCACGTCCAGCTTCGGGCCGTAGAAGGCGGCCTCCCCTTCCGCCTCGACGTAGTCAAAGCCCATTTCCTCCATCGCCTCGCGCAGCATGCCCTGGGCCAGCTCCCACATTTCATCGTTCTGCACGTATTTCTCCTTGTCGTTCGGGTCGCGATACGACAGGCGGAACCAATAATCACGGATGCCAAAGTCGTCGTACACGGCGAGGATCAGCTTGACGACGTTGGTGAACTCCTCCTTGATCTGGTCCGGCCGACAGAAGATGTGGGCATCGTTGAGCGTCATCGCCCGCACACGGTGTAGCCCGGTTAGCGCCCCGGACATCTCATAGCGGTGCATCGTGCCCAGCTCGGCAATGCGGATGGGCAGCTGCCGGTAGCTGCGCACCTCCTGCTTGTACACCATCATATGATGCGGGCAGTTCATCGGGCGGAGCACCAGTTCCTCGTTGTCCATCTTCATCGGCGGGTACATGTTCTCGTGGTAATGATCCCAGTGACCGGAGATCTTATACAGCTCCACGCTGGCCAGGTGCGGCGTGTAGACGTGCTGGTAGCCGAGGGCCAGCTCCTTGTCGACAATGTACCGCTCGATAATCCGCCGCACCGTCGCCCCGTAGGGCAGCCAGATGGGCAGGCCCTGCCCCACTTCGGGGGAGAAGGTGAAGATCTTCAGCTGCTTGCCCAGTTTGCGGTGGTCGCGCTCCTTCGCCTCCTCCAGCTGCTTCAGATACGCCTCCAGCTGGCTCTGCTTGGCCCACGCCGTGCCGTAGACGCGCTGGAGCATCGGCCGATTGGCATCGCCGCGCCAGTACGCCCCGGCCACCGAGAGCAACTTGAACACCTTAATCTTACCTGTCGACGGCACGTGCGGCCCGCGGCAAAGGTCGAAGAACTCGCCCTGTTCATAAATCGTGATCGG
The DNA here is from genome assembly GCA_017577925.1 of Bacillota bacterium. Lineage (GTDB taxonomy): Bacteria > Bacillota > Bacilli > Calditerricolales > Calditerricolaceae > Calditerricola. Next base: position 14,619 of record PKQU01000017.1, on the reverse strand, counting down.
CTCGCCCTCGGGAATCTCGTCGATCAGCTCCAGCTTCAGGTGGTCGCCGATCGCCTCATACAGCCGTTTGGCTTCCTCACGCGTCACCACCCGGCGGCGCACCGGCAGGTCCTCTTGCACGATCTTGCGCATCTCCGCCTCGATCTTTTCCAGGTCCTCCGGCGTGAGGGGATGGGGCACGTCCATGTCATAGTAGAAGCCGTTTTCGATGACCGGCCCCACGCCCAGTTTCACCTTGTCGGCCCCATAGAGGCGCTTCACCGCCTGAGCCAACAGGTGTGCCGCACTGTGGCGCAGCACCTCCAGCCCTTCCGGCGAATCAACGGTCACAATCTCCACCGCCGCGTCTTCCTCCACCGGCGTGGACAGGTCCACCAGCTTGCCATTGAGCTTGCCGGCCACGGCCGCTTTCTTCAGGCCCGGGCCGATGGACGCGGCGATCGCCTCCAGCGTGACACCGCGTTCGTAGGTGCGTACCGAACCGTCCGGCAACGTCACCTGCACCGTCATGCCCCTCGCTCCTTTCCTCGTGGTGTGTTTTCCCCAAACAAAAAACACGCCCATCCATAGGGACGAGCGTGTCGTGGTTCCACCCTACTTTGGCAGGCCGGCAGCGCATGCCGTGCGCTTCTGGCGCAACACCATGAGGCGTATCCGCCTCCTTTCGGGTCGCGCGCACAGGCTCAAACGGCACGCCACAGATGCGGCGTTGGCCTGCCCTTCCTTGCGATAACGGCGCACATCGCCGGCAAGCGGATACTCCGGGACGTACAACCCCCGTTTCCCCGCTGCTGCTCCGAGGGGGTGAACCCGCTCCCCGTGTTGAGGGGCTTCCAGCCAAGGCCCCTCTCTCTGGGAACCGTGGGAACGGATCCATGGCCTCGTCATCGCATTCCCCAGTATAACCGTGTCGTGATCTATTTTACCGCATTTATGCCGTTCGTCAATGGCGGAGCGAAAGGATTCCACCGGGCGCGGCACGATCAGTTTTCCAGGTTCAGCCAAGGATAGGGCCGTGCCGCCGCGACATACCAGTGGTTGTCTCGCTTTTCGACGGTTACCGTTGAGGCAAAGGAGCCGGCAGGCCCGGTGGAGGTCCTCAGGGCAAAGCGCACGGTAAACTGCCGCCGGTCACCTGCGCCGTTAACCTCAGTGATGGTATAATCGTCCACCCAGGGACTGGAAACCCCCGTGACCCACGACGGACTCAAGTAGGGTTCCATTTTCGCTTTCAACTCTGGGGTCATCACCGCAAACTGCAGCGCACCGTTGCGCGCCTTCACCCCCCGAGCCCAGGTGTGAACCGCTGCCTGGGGCGTCTCGGGAGCCAATGCTTCCTCCAACCGTGCCACCCGCCGTTCCAGACTGCGCTTGGCGCGGTTGTCGACATGAACCGTCCGGGTTTTCGCGTCCCAGTCCACCGTGGCCCCGAGGGCTTCCGCCAGCGTCCGCACAGGAACCAGCACCGTTCCTTCCACGATCTGGGGCGGTCGTTTCGCTTCCAGTTCCTTCCCGTCGACCAGGACCTGCACGGGAAGATGCGCAGAAGCAAGGCCTCCACACACCGCCAACATCGCGACCACGATAATCAGAATCCTTCCCCACCGCTTGTGCACGGAAATGGCCTCCTTCCACCCCACCATCGATCGGCTTTTGGGCCCTCCACCCCCAGCCTTGCCGCACGCCGCCGGGGTCGTTCGCTTATCGGGGCGCCGCGTCCTCGTGCCTTTTCCGCACGGTCGTCCTTTCCACCACAGCAGTCCGGCGATCCTCTGCCTCGCTTTGTACGCGTTGGGCAGTGGAAGGGGCGAAATCGGGGACAGCACACAGCGCACATCCAGGGCACAGCGAAACTTTCCCCTCAAACACCCGACACAACGTCTCCACCGTGCGGCCGTTGGCTGCCCGAACGTGCAGCGTCAGCCGCTCGGGGGCGAGGGCCACCAGGGTGCTCATCAGGGCGTCCTCCAGGGCATCGGGAACCTCCCGCAACACGGCGCGCATCGCCTCCGCCTCGATGGGACGAAGGGCGTCGTCCAGCAGGCGCACGGTTCGCTCGTCCGTATAAACCAGGTGGAGATGGGGGAGGCGGGGCGGCTTGCTGCCCACAAACAAGCGGAGCAAGCGGACAAAGTTCCGGTACTGGCACTCGCTCCGGTAGTCGTCAATCCCCTTTTCTACCGCGCGAACCAGCTCCCGTTGGTATGCGCGCAGGCGAAAGCGTAGTACCCCCTCGAGGATGAGGGGCTTGCCCGGAACCAGAAACGGAAGAAGGCCGGCGACGAGGAAGCGTTTCCGCTTCGCGCGCCGGCCCTTCGCGGCTTCACCGTTTTCGGCTCCCAAATACGCCTGAGCATAGCGCAAGATCAGGGCGGTTTCCTCGGCGTCGGCATGACGCAAGATGCGTCGAAGCCAACCCCGAACCAGCTCCTTTTCCCGCTCGGCGACGATGTAGTCGGCCAGGGCCGAGGCCAACGCGTGGCGCACCGCGTTGGAACCCACGGTATGTGGCCCATCCGACAACGAGTAACACCACAGCGCGTAGCCGCTTTCGGTCGGCCGGACCAGGACGCGCACCGGCATCCCCTCGGCTTTTATCGGCGTCAGCTGGTGCACCACATACGGTTTCAGCGCGTCGATCGGTCTGCGCTGAAAATCGAAAACCATGTACACGCCTTCCACGATCGCGCCCCCTTAATTGGACGATCATGGATAGCATATGGGGACGCCAGCACGAATATGCCCCGGCCATGCTTCTCAGTTTTGCATCACGAAGTCCCTCTCGACGGTCTCCCCTTCCCGGAACACGCGCAAGATCTCGTACCGCGTGTTGCGCTGGGCGGGAATTTTGCCGGCCTCGCGGATCAGGCGCAGGATCAGGTTGGTGTTCACCTTGTGCGTACAGGCGGCTGCGGAGACGACGTTTTCCTCGATCATCGTGCTGCCGAAATCGTTGCAGCCATACGACAGCGACATTTTGCCAATCTCCGGTCCCATCGTCACCCACGACGACTGGAAGTTGGGGATGTTGTCCAGCATCAGGCGACTGATTGCCACCGCCTTGAGATACTCCTCCGGGGAAAGCTTCTCCCGCGGAAGGCGGGTGTTTTCCGGCTGGAACGTCCACACGATAAAGGCAAGAAATCCGCGCGTCTCGTCTTGAGCCTGGCGAATGCGGAGCAGGTGCAGCACGCGCTCCTCAAGGGTCTCGCCGAAGCCGATCACCATCGTCGCCGTGGTGTGCATGCCAAGACGGTGAGCCGTTTGCATAACCTCCATCCATTTCGTCCACGACCCTTTCCTGCGGCTGATGCGCAGACGCGTGCGATCGTCGAGAATCTCCGCCCCACCGCCCGGGATGGAGTCAAGGCCCGCCTCTTTGAGCTGGCGAATCACCTCCTCCAGCGGAAGCCCGGATACCTCGACCATTTTCCAGATTTCCGCCGGGGAGAAGGAGTGGATGTGGATCTGCGGAAACCGCCGCTTGATCTCCCGCAGCAAATTCAAATAGTAGTCAAACGGCAAATCGGGATGAGTGCCGCCCTGCATCAAGATCTCCGTGCCGCCCACGTCGATCGTCTCCTGGATCTTCTGGAAGATGATCTCGTTGGGCAACACGTAGCCTTCCGGATGGCCCGGCGGGCGATAGAAGGCGCAGAACCGGCAGTAGGTGTCGCACACGTTGGTGTAGTTGATGTTTCGTCCGATGACGAAGGTGGTAATCGGCTCCGGATGCCACCGTTTCATGATCTGGTCGGCGGCGTATCCGATCTTTTCCACCTCGTCGCTCTCAAATAGCGCAATGCCGTCCTCCAGCCCCAGACGCTCCCCGGCAAGGGCCCGCGCCAAGATGCGGTCGATGGCCGACATCCGTTTCTCCTCCCTTCCGTCAGCGGGCGCGCCACCGCAGGCGCCCTCCCGCATTCCGCCCCGTTTTATCCTTCCCGTTCGCCATCCCGTCCTTCCTTCATCCTAGCACAACGGCATCCGTTTGGCAGCCCGCAAGCCAGCCAATGAAAAAGCGCGCACCCCATCGGTGCGCGCCGCACATGCCGCTACGCGATAAAATACCTAAAGAAATAAAAAATTCAATACAAAAGACGCAAAAAGATATGGAGCGGAAGACGGGATTCGAACCCGCGACCCCCGCCTTGGCAAGGCGGTGCTCTACCCCTGAGCCACTTCCGCAAAGAAAAATGGTGGTCCGGGACGGACTCGAACCGCCGACACGAGGATTTTCAGTCCTCTGCTCTACCAGCTGAGCTACCGGACCACGGGATATGGCGGAGCTGACGGGACTCGAACCCGCGACCTCCGGTGTGACAGACCGGCGTGAACTCCAGCTTCACCACAGCTCCGCGTGATGGTGGAGCCAAGGGGATTCGAACCCCTGACCTCTTGCATGCCATGCAAGCGCTCTCCCAACTGAGCTATGGCCCCACGCGTTCGCTTGCATATTTCGTTTTGCTGTCGTGTTGTCCGCTCACGACAGTTTTGAGTATATACCATGGTCTCGTAAAAATCAACCCCTCGTGCAAAAAAAATTTCAGGATGGTCGACCCGCCTCTTTGTTCCGCTTGCGACGATTGGGCCCATCGAGAAAATAGGCCTCGGTATAGTGCCGGATGCGCTCCATGATTCGCTTCGCCTTGGTGCGGTCGGCGGCGCTGCCCCCCACGGCGGCGAGGGCCTCCTCCAGTTCGTCGTAGCTCAGATTGGAGGTGTAGAGCGTTGGCCGATTGTGGGCCACACGGTGGTGGAGCACCGCTCCCAACACCTCATCGCGGGCCCACGGCGACGGCGTTTCGGCCCCGATATCGTCGAGGATGAGAACGGGGACGGCACACACCTCTTCTAGTTTGGCCGAAAAGGTCCCGTCCTTTACGGCGTCGCGCATCTCCTGCAAAAACAGGGGCACATACACCATGAGCGAATCGTACCCCATGGCGGCCAGCTCATTAGCCAGGGCAGCCATCAGGTGGCTTTTTCCCACGCCGAAGGGCCCATAAAAATAGAGTCCCATGGGGCTCTTCCCTGGCTGAAACCGCTGGCAGAAGCGGATCGCCGCCGCAATCGCCTCGCGGTTGTACTGATCGAAAATGGTGTTCTCCGTGAAACGGGCCGCCCGCACGTCGGCGGGGATGTGGTGGCTGCGAAAACGGGCCTGCTGCTGGCGCCGTCGCGCTTCGGCCGCGTAGAGCGAACAGGGCTTGAGCGCGGGCACGATGCGCTCGCCGTGCAGGACGAGTTGCGTGACGTGGCCTTTCATCATGTTGGGGCAGCTTTCCAGACCGGGACACCGCCGACAATTCTCCTGTTCGCGCACAAACTGGGCCAGCGTAGGCAGGCTGCGGTCGATGGCCACCGAGGGAACGTTCGGATGTTCGTCCAAAAACGCAGCCACATCGGGGTGCCGCACAAGCGCCTCCCGGCGCTTGGCCACTTCCCGGTCCTGTTCGCGCCACTTGGCCAATAGCTCGCCAATCCTTCGCATCTACGATTTCCCCTTTTTCCGCTCCTCCAGTTCATGAACCAGGCGCAGCAGCTCCTCGTCTTCGGCGATGGGCCGTTCGCGACGTTCCTCGTACGCGCCTTCCCGCTCGCGCTCCAGCTGATGCGCGATACTGGAGGCCAGCTTGTCTTCCCCGCCCGACGCCCGACGCGTGCGCCGCTCGCCCTTGGCCTGCCCCTTGGCCGCAGAAGCGTCTCGGCCCCCGCGCCAGGATTGGTAAAGTTGGTGTTCTTCACGGGCCACGGCGATGGCCTCAGGCACCGTTTTCACCTTTTTGCGCTTCCAGTGGGCCGCGATTTTGAACACGAGGTTGCGCGGCAGTTTGTAGTCGTTAGTAATCATCACGTACTCGATGAGAACGTTCACCACGCCCGGCGGAAGTTGGTAGTCGTCCAGCAGCGCCTCCACAATCCGCAAGTCGGCCTCCGAGACGGGCGCACCCCCCTGGTGGCGCTCGATGAGCCGTACCGGGGACAGTGTCTCCAGGGTGCGGATATGGGCCTCTTCGCGGCTCTTCGGTTCCCCCTGCACCGTGCGCAGAGCGGGAGGTTGCACGCGTTCAGCAACGCGCGGCCATTTGCCCTTGCTGCGGTGGAGGTACGCCTGCTTGATCACCTGCTTGAGCCGCTCGGCGTCAGGCATGCCGTCATCGCCGCATACAAAGGGATCCTGCAGGTGCACGGACAAGGCATAGGCATCCAGCCCGAACAGAAAAGCCAGGCGTTGCACCGCATCGCGCGCGTCGGGAGGCCATTCGGCGACGCGGGGAAAATCCGGAGGCAGGTACGCCTCCAGCTCCGCCTCATCGATGACCGTGCCGAAGGAAACCGCCCCCTGCACGAAGGGATCCATCTCCGGTAACACCCGCCCCTCGCGCGCGGCGGCGATCTCCCGCTCCGCCTCCGCGTCGCCCTCGCGGGACAGCTTTTCGGGCGATACGGCCACAAAGACGTCGCCAAAGGAGGCGGTCAGCTCCGTGCGCGCGGCATGGGGAGACAGGAGGCGGTGCGCGGCGTGGACATCGCGGGCATCGGCCCCGTACCGGTCGCACAGCATTCGGTACTGGTTGGGGCTGAGGGCGTTGAAGAGGAGCACGTTGAGCACGTCGTCGGCCAGAAAGCGCGCCGGCGGAAGGGGGGGATACAGCAAGAACTCGAACACCGCCTCACCGTCATCCTGCGAGACATGAAATGTCCGCATGAGCCCGACGGCTTCCAGCCGGCGACGCGCCTGGGTTAATGCGTCAAGGCTGAGGCCGGTGGTGGCAACCAGCCAGCGAAACATTCCCGTCTGGGGCACACCACTGTCCTGCGGTACGCTGAACAGCAGCGTCAGGTACAGCGCGCAGGCAGCATGACCAACGATCGGCTGGTACAAGTGCAGCACATACCCCAGTTCCGCCGGGGCAATGGGCCGGATGAACCGAACCACATAGGCATCCTTCAAAGTCGGCGCGGTCATCCCGGTTTCCCCCTTCCGCCCAATGGCCGACCCGCTCCGTCCGCCAACACCGCCCGCACATCCCCCCGGTTTATTCCCGCTGTTTGGTTCGGGCAAGCAGTTCACGCAGTTCCTTCATGAACACGTTGATGTCCTTGAACTGCCGGTACACGGAGGCGAAGCGGACGTAGGACACCTCGTCCACCTCATACAACCTTTCCATGACCATCTCGCCGATCGTCTTGCTCGGCACTTCCGACTGGGCGCTGGCCCGGAGCTGGCGTTCAATGTCATCGACGATCCGCTCCAGCGTCTCGAGCGGCACCGGCCGCTTTTCGCAGGCGCGAATCATCCCGCGCAACACCTTTTCCCGGCTGAAGCTCTCGCGCGTCCCGTCCTTCTTGATCACGATCAGCGGCGTCTCCTCCACCACCTCGAAGGTGGTAAAGCGTCGGCTGCACGCTTCGCACTCGCGGCGTCGGCGAATTGACTTGCCGTCGTTGACGGGGCGCGAGTCAAGCACCCGCGTGCCGAGATGGTCGCAGTACGGACAACGCATGGGCCGTCCCTCACTCGCTGGCCTGTCGTTTCCCTGTCCCTTTCATGATACCATGGCTACATAGGAAATGAGGAACCCGGCAGCGGGTTCCTCATTTCCTGCGCGCGTATGTCAACAGGGAAGTGCACCGAAGTGCATCGGCACTTTCCTGTGCGGTCAAACGGCCTTCGCTTTGGCTTTCGGCTTGAAGGGCTGGACGTGTTCCACCCTCACCGGACCCATCCCACGTGGTACCTGGACCGCTTCGACGGTGGTCGCACCCAGTTTCTCTATAATGTAATTCGCTGCAACTTGGGGATCAATGCGATGCCCGCACGTGTAGACGTCAATGCTGGCGTAGCCGTGTTCTGGGAAGCTGTGGATCGTCAGATGGGATTCCGAAATGATGACCACGCCGCTGACGCCTTGTGGCGCAAATTTGTGGAAGGCGACCTCTCGAATCTCCGCCCCGGCTTCCAGCGCGGCTTCGACCATCACCTTTTCGATGAACTTCAGGTCATTCAGCTTATCGAAGTCGCATCCCCAAAGTTCAGCGATGACGTGACGACCCATCGTGTCCATGGAAGAATCCCCCTTTACTTGAAATTCGCATGCTTTTCAAGCATGAGGGACCTGCGCCATCTACCACGGGGGCAAGTTAGTCCGAAGAGGTCCTAACCCTTTAAGTAGATGCTGGTTCCCTTTTCTTGTTGAAAAAAGTTCACGAGAGATAGTATACGTCGTTCACCCTCGGAATGCAATAAAAACTTTACCCAGTTTCCGGCCGGACACCGCCGGCCGGAAAACCGGGTACCGTACCTCTCCTTCTCCTCTGCTTATTCTATGGCGCGCTTCACCATTTCCGGAAGGGCGAACGCCCCGTAGAACAAGTCCGGATTGTAATAGCGGGTATCGAACGTTTTGAGCCGCTCCCGCGGAACGGCAAGCGGGTCCACTTTCTTTGAGGCCAGTGTGAAGCTCCACAAGCCGCTCGGGTACGTCGGGATCACCGCCAGATAGGGGCGAACGATCGGGAACAGGTCGCGGAGCGCGGCCACCACCTTGCGCAGCACGTCCAGGTTGAAAAAGGGCGATTCGCTCTGGCAAACCATCAACCCGTCGTCTTTCAGCGCGCGCGCCACATCTTCATAGAACGGGCGCTCGAACAGCTGCACCGCCGGGCCGACGGGGTCACTGGAGTCGACGATGATCACGTCGTATTCGTTGCGCACCGTTTTAATGTATTTCAAGCCGTCCTCGAAAATCAGGCGGGCACGCGGGTTGCGAAACTCGCTGGCGATCTCGGGGAGGTATTTTTCGCAGTTGGCCACCACCCGTTCGTCGATTTCCACCATGTCCACCCGTTCAACGGTTTCGTACTTCAGGCATTCCCGCAGGGCCCCGCCGTCACCACCGCCGATGATCAGCACGCGCCGCGGGTTGGGGTGGGCAGACAGGGGAATGTGCGTAATCATTTCATTATATATGAAGTGATCCTTCTCGGTAACCTGGATGATGCCATCAAGAAGCAATGCCTTGCCGAAATCGTAGGTGTCAACGATGGCCAGCTCCTGGAACGGCGTCTGTTCCGTATGCAACACCTCGCGCAGGCGCCACTGCACCTTGTAACTGGGGGTCTGATCCTCGGTAAACCACAGCTGCGTCGCCTTCACGCCAATCCCTCCTTTTGGCTCCATTTTCCTTCCCCCAACAAAAATTCATCGTTATTGTATCCAATTTTGTCCCGGTAAACAAGCGAAAACGCGCCTCACCGAGGCGCGTGGATCCGAGACAATTGTTTGTTATTTTATGGTTAACCCGCGTAGACGCCCGCCATCTGCCGCTTGGCCACGAACTTGGCCAGGTCGAGCATCCGGCAAGAATACCCCCATTCGTTGTCATACCATGCCAACACCTTCACCTTTCGCGAGCCCATCACCATCGTCGACAGCCCGTCCACGATGGCCGACTGCTCGGTGCCGATGAAATCGCTCGACACGAGAGGCTCTTCCGTGTACAAGAGGTAGGGGTGCATCGGCCCTTCACTCGCCTCGCGGAGCACACGGTTGACGTCTTCCACCGTCACATCGGTTTTCAGATCGGCCACCAGGTCCACAATGGAAACGTTGGGCGTCGGCACGCGCAGGGCAATGCCGTTCAGACGGCCGGCCAGCTCCGGCAGAACCTTGCCCACCGCTTTCGCCGCACCGGTGGTGGTGGGGATGATCGACTGCGCGCACGCCCGGGCACGGCGCAGGTCCTTGTGGGGATTGTCGAGGTTGTTCTGGTCGTTGGTATAGGCGTGCACGGTGGTCATGAGGCCGTTTTCGATACCGAAGGCTTCATGGAGCACTTTCACCACCGGGGCCAAACAGTTTGTCGTGCACGAGGCACCCGAGATGATGTGGTGCTTCTCCGGATCGTAGACGTGCTCGTTGACCCCCATGACGAGGGTGACGTCCTCGTCCTTCCCCGGCGCGGTGATGATCACCTTCTTGGCACCGGCCTTGAGGTGCTTGGATGCTCCTTCCCGGTCACGGAACTTCCCTGTGGCTTCGATGACGATGTCAACGCCCAGCTCTCCCCACGGTAGGCGTTCCGGATCGCGGTCGGCCAGCAGCTTCGTCACCTTGCCGTTAACAATCAACGCGTCTTCCTTCGCCTCGACGGTGGCATCCAGGCGGCCATGGATCGTGTCGTACTTGACGAGGTGGGCCAGCGTCGCCGCGGGGTATGTCGCGTTGACGGCCACCACCTCGATTTCCGGATCGCCGATCGCCTTGCGAAACACCATGCGGCCAATGCGTCCAAATCCGTTAATCCCAATCTTTACCGCCATGAACACGCATCCCCTCCAACTGGCTTTCCGTTCCCCGAAAATCATCCATACGATAACCCCATTTTTATTATAATCAGTATGTCACATTTGGCAATGGTATATCATCTACCTGCCGTCCGACGCCGCGCGGAAACAAAAAACCCGCACGCAACGCAACACCTCGCGTCACGTGCGGATGGAGGGCTTACCGCTGTGCCCTTTCCAACAGGTGGGCAAAGCGGTCTTCGTACACCGCCCGGTATCGGCCGTGGTAGTACAGGACGCGCTGGACAAAATGGCGGGTTTCCCCATACGGGATGGCCGACACCGTCTCCCACCGCCCGTCCCATACCTTGCGGTCCAGCCAGCGGTCAACGGCGTTGGGCCCCGCGTTGTACGCCGCCACGGCCAGCGCAGTATTTCCCGCAAACCGGTCCAGCAGGTAACGAACGTACCATGCTCCCAGGGTCACGTTGACGGCGGGATCCTCGAGGTGCATCGCCAGCTCCCGCGGCAAACCGGCCTTTTTCGCCACCCACGCCGCTGTCTCCGGCATGAGCTGCATGAGGCCGACGGCTCCCTTTTCGGAAACGGTGTAGGGGTTAAATTTGCTTTCGATGCGAATGATGGCCAAGAGCAGGTAGGGATCCACCTCGTATTGCGCCGCCGCGTGGGCAATCTCCCCCTCATACCGAATGGGGTAGAGCCATTCCCACACGAGCGAGGCGTTGAACAGGGCAAAGAGCGTGGCCAGCAGGAAGAGGAGCGCCCACTCCCGCCGCGAAAACCTCATGGCGCCACCCCCACTTGGCGGAGAAAGGCGTTCACCTGCCGTTCGGTTTCCGCGAGGGAGCCGCTGTTGTCGATCACGTAATCGGCGCGGCGGCGTTTCTCCTCGATCGGCATCTGGGCGTGGATGCGGGCCAGGGCCTCCTCCCGGGTAAGGCTGTCGCGGACCATCAGCCGCCGGAGCTGCTCTTCCGGCGGAACGTAGACGACCATCACCGCATCAAAGCGGTCTTCCAACCCGCTCTCGTAGAGGAGCGGCACGTCGCACACGACCAACTTCGCACCCCGCCGCTCGGCCTCCTCCACATCGCGCCACATGATCTCGCGCACCCGCGGGTGGACAATGCGGTTCAACTCGCGCCGGGCCTGTTCGTCGGCAAAGACGAGCGCGCCCAGGCGCTTGCGGTTAATCCGGCCATCGGGAAGCAAGATGTCCGGCCCGAACCGTTCGACGATCTCCCGCCACGCCGGTGCGCCCGGCTCAACCACGCGGCGCGCGAGCACATCGGCGTCCACCGTCGGGATGCCCCACTTGACGAACATCGCCAGGACAGTGCTTTTCCCGCAGGCAATCCCCCCGGTCAATCCCAATCGCATGGCCACCGCTCCTTCCTCACGTTTGGCACGTTGGGCACAGGTGGGTGCCCCGTCCGGCCACCACAATGCGCACGATGGGCGTTCCACAGCGGCGGCAGGGCTCCCCCCGCCGGCCGTATACGTCCAGCTCCAATTGAAACATTCCCATCTCGCCTTTCCCGTTTCGGTACGAACGGACCGACGCCCCGCCGCGGGCGATTCCGCGCGCCAGCGTCCGGCGAATGCTGTGGAACAGCCGCACCGCCTCGTCCGCCGTCAGGGTATGGGCCGGACGCTCCGGATGCAGGCCGGCGCCAAACAACGCTTCGTCGACATAGATGTTGCCCAGTCCGGCCAGGAACGTCTGATCAAGGAGCAGCGCCTTCAACCGCGTCCGCCGCGCACGCAGGCGGGTGGAAAAGTCCTCCGCGGAAAATCCCGGGTCAAGCGGTTCGGGCCCCAGGGCGGACAGGGGCGGCTGGCACTCCTCCGCACCCTTCGGGAACAGGTGCATCGTCCCGAACTGGCGCGTGTCGCGGTAGCGGAGTTCGGTGCCGTCGGTAAAGCGGAACACGACATGGGTGTGGGGCTCCTCGGGATCGCCCGCGGCATGCAGCATGTAGCGTCCCTCCATGCGCATGTGCGACACGAGAACAACATCGTCGAACACGAGCTTCAGGTATTTCCCGCGGCGGCCCGTTCCCCGCACCGTTTGGCCGGCCAGGTGGTCGGCGAACCGCACCGGATCGGGCGGGTACTTGACGATTTTGGTCAGGCGCACGTCCACCTCCTGCACGCGCTTGCCGACGACGAGCTCGCGCAGCGTGCGAGCCACCGTTTCCACTTCGGGCAGTTCCGGCACAGCCGTCCCTCCCTTCTCCCCCTGTCACCCCCGGGCCTATTTCGCGTCGTACCACGTGGCGCCGACATGCACGTCCACCTTGAGTGGCACGGAAAGGCGCACGGCGCGCTCCATCACCGCCGGCACCAGCTCGCGCATGACGGGCAGTTCCTCTTCCGGGACCTCGAACACCAGCTCGTCGTGTACCTGCAGGATGAGCCGGCTGCGCAGCCCTTCCTCCTTCAGGCGGCGCGCCAGGTTGACCATCGCCAGCTTGATGATGTCCGCCGCCGTGCCCTGGATCGGCGTGTTGCGCGCCGTCCGCTCGGCGAAACTGCGCAGGTTGTAGTTGGGGCTGTGGATGTCAGGCAAGAAGCGGCGCCGGCCGAGGAGTGTCGTCACATACCCCCTTCGGCGCGCCTCTTCGACCACGTCATCCATGTACCGCTTGACGCCGCGGAACACGTCGAAGTAGCGTGCAATGAACGCCGCCGCCTCCTTGCGCGGAATGCCGAGGTTCTGCGACAGCCCATAGTCGCTGATGCCGTAGATGATGCCGAAGTTGACCGCCTTGGCCTGCCGCCGCATCAGCGGGGTGACGGCCTCCTCCGGCACACCGAAAACGTCCATCGCCGTGCGCGTGTGAATATCCATGTCGCGGTGGAAGGCGTCAACCAGGACCTCATCCTGGGACAGGTGGGCCAAAACGCGCAGCTCAATCTGCGAATAGTCGGCGGAAAGGAGCTTCCATCCCGGCTCTGACGGGACGAAGGCCTGGCGAATGCGCCGGCCCTCCTCAATGCGTATGGGAATGTTTTGGAGGTTGGGTTCGGCACTGCTGAGCCGCCCGGTGGCGGTCAGGGCCTGGTTGAAGATGGTATGGATCTTCCCCGTACGGGGGTGAACTTCCTTCAGCAGGCCGTCCACGTACGTCGACTTCAGCTTGCCCAAGGTACGGTGATACAAAATCTTCGGCACAATCTCATGGGCATCCTGCAGCTTCTCAAGCACATCGGCACTCGTGGAATAACCGGTCTTCGTTTTTTTCAGCGGCGGCAAACCCAGCTTGTCAAAGAGGATCTCCCCGAGCTGTTTGGGCGAGTTGATGTTGAAGGGCGTGCCCGCCAGGCGGTAAATTTCATCGGTCAGCTCCTCCAGGCGCCGTTCCAATTCTGCGCCCATCTCCCTGAGCCGATCGGTGTCGACGCGGAAGCCGGCGTGCTCCATCGCCGCTAGAATGCGCGAAAGGGGCAATTCGAGGTCATAGAAGAGGCCGTTCATCTCCGCCTCTTCCACCTCGCGTTCCAGGAGCGGCTTGAGCCGGTAGATGGCCTGCGCTTTGCGGCATACGTGGGCGGCAAGCTCACCCACCGGCGGCGTGCGGCGTTTGGCCCCCTTGCCGTACACCTCCTCGTCAGGCGCAAGCGGCAGGCCGACCCGCGGGGCCAGATCGGAAAGGGCGTGGCGGCTTTCCGTGGGGTTCAGGAGATAGGAAGCGATCAGGACGTCAAAGGCGATGCCCTCCAGCGCAAGGCCCCGCCAGCGCAGGGCCACCTCGCCGCGCTTGCCGTCGTACACCCATTTTTCCCGCGCCGGATCGGCAAGGAAAGCGCGAAAGGCCGCCCATCGCTTCACCTCGGCGGCCGGCACGAAGAGAGCCCCCGCGTCGCTGTAAACGCCGACACCCAAGAGCTCCGCCTCGTGGTAGTTGTCGCCGTCGAGCTCAATCACCACCGCCGCCGGTGCCGTCAACAGGCGCTCCAGCTCGGTATCCTCCAACGTCCCCGCGATGGCCACATCGAGGACGGCCGGCGCCGCATCCCCTTCTCCCCCTCCGCTCGCGGCGTTTTCCGGTGTGCGCGCCCCCGGCACATTGGGCAGGCGCTCGATGAGCGACCGGAATTCCAGTCGGCGAAACACCTCGCGCACCGACTCCGGTGCAAACCCCTCGTAGCGCAGGTCCTCCAGCGCAAAGGGGAGGGGCACATCGCGCCGGATGATCGCCAGTTCCTTGCTCACGAGGGCCTGCTGGCGATGCGCGGCAATCGCCTCGCGCAGCTTGGGGCCGGAAATCTCGTCCACCCGGCGCACCACTTCCTCCACCG
>PKQU01000137.1 GCA_017577925.1 Bacillota bacterium | reverse complement strand
GGAACATTGCAAGTATGTTTTGAACTGTCTGATGATTACGTACGGCTCGGGAGACATGCCGCACGCCATTCGGCTTTTTGCGGTCGTCGGCCGGACGGTACATGGAAAATTCTTGCCGTTGCATTCCCAACGGCCCCCGCTATGATTAGGAATGGAACATATGTTCGCATATTATCCTAAAAACAGCATCCGCGTCACGCGAACGCCGCCTCCTGGCCTACCCGAGGTCAGTGGATCGGCCGCTTTTTGAACTGGCCGCCCATCACGTCATGCACATTTTCCACCGCGATGAGGGCACCCGGGTCGATTTCCTGGACGATGTTTTTGAGCTTGGCCAGCTCCAACCGGGTAACGATGCAGTACAGCAACTCCTTCTCCTCGCGCGTGTACCCGCCTTTTCCGTAAATGTGGGTCACGCCCCGGCCGAGGCGGGCCAGGATGGCCTCGGAGATTTTCTGGCTTTCGTCGGAAATGATGATCACCGATTTCGATTCATCCAGCCCTTCGATCACCACATCGATCGTTTTAAAGGCGATGAAGTAGGCAATCAGGGAATACATGGCGCTTTCCCATGTGAAGACAAAACCGGCGCTGCCCAAAATAAACACGTTAAAAAACATGATGATCTCGCCGACGGAAAACGAAAATCGCCGATTGACAAGAATGGCGACAATCTCCGTTCCGTCGAGGGAGCCGCCGAAGCGGATGATCAACCCGACGCCGATGCCCAAAATGATCCCGCCAAACACGGTGGCCAAAATGAGGTCGGTGGTCACCGGACCAAACGGACGGAGCCACGTGACGAAGACGGCCAGCATGCTAACGGCAAAGAGCGTGGACAGGGCGAAGGTCTTGCCGATTTGCTTGTAGCCGACGATCAGAAACGGCAGGTTCAACACCACCAAGTACACACCCAGGGGGATCGGCGTCAGCGTATCCAGGATGATCGACACGCCGACAATGCCGCCGTCGATGACCCGGTTGGGAATGAGGAACAGCTCGAGGCCGACGGCCACCAACAGCGTCCCGACGATAATGCCGAGCAGCCGCCAGCCATGGCGGGCAAAAAACGTGTTTTTCTTGTTCGTAGGCACATCTCTCACCTCAGCCGACAAAGGAGGAGGTTACGTTGTCTCTTTCACGCTACTACCGCTACAACTTTCTCTACGCTGGACACCGGATGCTCCTGCCGGAACACCGGGAAACCTTTCTTGACCTGGAACGCGCGGCGGACAGACTGCCACGACCCGCGCTTGATCCCCAACAGCAGGAAGCGTGCACCTATGCCCTTTCCCTCGCCTTCCGCGAAGGTCGCGTCGTTACGGTCACCGTCTACCATCCCGACGGGTTCCGCACCGTGTGCGGCCGCATCCGCCGCCTCGACGCCGTCGCCGGCCGTGTGGAAGTCGTGACGGATACCGGACGGCAATCCCTCGATCTGGCCGACATCATCGACGTGGCCCTCGTCGGCGAACCGTAGGCAGACAAAGAAGAGGGGCGGCATCTTGCCGCCCTTACACCGCTTCCGACCGGATGAGGGGCCAAAAGCGTCCATCGAGAAGGCGGACGCCCAAATCCACACGGTAGGTCCGGCCCGGTTCGATTCCATAGAGGCGCCACTCCAGCGCCTGGCCGTTCACTTCAAAGTCGACGTATTTGTCGAGCCCGTCGTTGCGCACGTCGCGCTCCGTCACATCATACAAACGCAACACAAAGGGCAACTCGTGCGGTGGGAGGGCAAATCGACGCTGCAATTCCGATTTGACCTCCTCCGATAGCTGCCAGGTAGCGACCAGCGTCCCTCCTTCGCTCCAACCGATGCGGATACTCGGTCCGTCGACGTCCCGCGAGGAAGCAGAAGGGTTCGCACGCATCCGGTCACCCGTTCCTTTCCTTCACAGAATGAATACCCGATCCACGGGTTCACTTTACAGTATAGCACAAACGGTGCGCGCCGAACAAAAAAGCACCGCGCCGCTACCGGACTGCCGGAGAGAAAACCGCCTCGAGCACCGCGCGGATCTCCTCCGGTTTCAGGTACTGCCAAAAGGGCTCTCCGTACACGAGAATGTCAAGGTGCAAATGCAGGTCGTTGTCCGTTCCCGCCACACCGCTGCTGGTCCCCGAGTTGCCCACATAGCCAAGCACCTGGCCCCGTTTCACGCGGACGCCAACGTCGATCCCGTCAGCGACGCCTGACAGATGGGCGTAGCGCGTGAGCAGCCCGCTGTCGTGCTGTACCCACACCGTTCGCCCCCGTAGCCTGTCAAGGATATAGGCCGGCGTGTGTCCCAAGCGGCGACATTCGGCAAGAAGGCGATCGCGCTCGGTTTTCGTCATTTCGCGGTACGTCCGGTCCGCCCGGACGACCACCCCGTCGGCTGCGGCCACAACCGGCGTCGACCGCGTGATCGTCACCCCCGTGTACCCGCCGTACCAGTCGATACCTTCGTGAACCCCCGAACGGTAGGCGCGTGGCGCACCGGGCAGATGGCTGTCGCGCGAGCTGAGGTGCGCCGCACGAATGGGCACATCCAGCCCCTTCAGGTACGCGGCAATATCGGAGGCGCGCATGCGCGCCAAGACGGGGCGGGCCGTATCGGTACCGGTTTCCGTCGTCGCGTCGCCGCTGGTCGTCAGGCGAACATGACCGCCCGCCGCCGGTTGATCTGACCACCGCAGGCCGTCGCGAACAAACGCCATCGGCACCCAGATTTCGTGTCCCTGCACCACCGGTGTGAAATCCCCCGGCAAAAAAACGCCGTCACGGGCGAGCACCGGGGTGCCCACAATCCACGAAAAGCGATACCCGGCAATGACCGCCTCGATCGTCCCTTCCACCGCGTCGTGCGTGACCGTGCCCCCCACCTGGCGTGCGAGAGAACGCAAGGCGACGTACGGCTTGCCGTTGACTTCCTTCGCCGGCACCTCCACCGCCGGCGGAGACGAAAGGGTCCCACCCGCCGGCTCGGTCGGCTGCTCTGCTGGCGAATTAATCGACGGTTCCCCGCCGGGCCCTCCCGGATGGGTCGCCGAAACGGGCGGCGTACCTGTCGTCTTCTGGTCGCATCCGGAGACGATGGCCACGCAGAGTGCTCCCACCAATGCCATGCGCATGCCGATGGCGCGCAACATCCTCACCGCTTTCCAAACAGGTTTCTTGCGCGCATCCACCGTTCGCGCGCTCTACGGCCCATTTTACGCTACAGTCGGCGGCTGGAAAAGCCGGATATTTCACCTGAAAGCGCGAACGACGTCAAGCGTTGTCTTGGACATCCATTTTGTGGAAAATATAGAGTCCCACGACGAAGGGCACGACAAATGAAAGAAACAGGATGGCCACGGCATGGGAAACGGGAATTGAAAGGGAATTCGGGTCAAGAAATTCAATGACCAACGCCATCCCCGCCGTCCATGGAAAATAGGCGAGATATTCCGAACTGAGAATCGTCCCGTTGGCCACCACAGCGCCGATCCCGATGGCAACGGCAGGGATGAGGCTTTTCCGGATCAGCGCGGCGACCAGCGCCAACGGAACCAATGCCACATGGCATACGGCCATGATCCCAAAGGCCTGCGCATGAACCCACAGGGTCTGCGCCGCCAAAGACTCGTGCTGCAGTGCGAAACCGGCACCCAATGTATAGAGGTATCCCAGGGCAAACACGAGGAAAACCAGCGGGATCAGGATCAGCCATTTGCCCAGAAAGAACATCCACCGGGGGCGGGGATACGTCAGCAGGGTGCTGATCATGTGCTCCTGGTATTCCCGCGCCAGAACATAGCCTGCCAGCAGCGCGAAGAGCGCCGGGGCCAGCATAGTGTTCAGCATAACCGCACTGGTTTTAAAAAAATCGTCCCAAACCAAAATCCGCCCCATGATGCGCTGGCTGTTGAAGTAAAGGGCAAAGGTGAGCAACACCGGCAAGCCCGGCCCCAGCACCACCAGCCACCACAGCCGTGACCGCTTCAATTTCATCCATTCGGTATACAGGATGTCACGCATCGCCCGTTCCCCCCGTGAGCTGCAAAAAATAGTCTTCCAGCGAATCGCGCATCAGCACGAGTTCCCGCACGTCCACCCCGTTTGTCACCAACGTCCGATTGATGACCCCCGATTCGGACAACCGCTCATAGATGCGGAGCATACCGGGTTCCATCACGCGGTAGTCGGAAATGCCCAGCTTTTGTTCCAGCAACACGGCCGCCTTCTTTTCGTCGCTCACCTTCAGTTCCAGGTAGTGGCGGTTGCGTCTCTCCAGTTCCGCCGCTGAAATCTCCTCCACCAGGCGCCCCTGAACGAGAATGCCGATCTTCGTGGCCAGCTGCTGCACCTCGCTTAACATGTGGCTCGACAGCAGCACGGTAATCTGCATCGTCTGCACCAGGTCCAACAGGAGCTGGCGCAACGCCTTGATCCCCGCCGGGTCCAACCCGTTGGTCGGCTCGTCGAGCACCAGGAGCTCAGGATGGTGAAGCAGCGCGCGCGCAATGGCGAGCCGCTGTCTCATCCCCAAGGAAAACTGCCGAACCAAGCGGTTCTTTTCCTCCTGCAACCCCACCCGCTCGAGAACGTCCGCGAAGCGCCTTTCGTCTTCCATGCCCATCAGCCGGGCGTGGAGGCGCAAATTTTCCAAGGCCGTAAGATTGCCGTAAAACCCCGGGCGCTCCATGGTTGCGCCCACCCGCTCCAACAACCGATGGCGATTGCCGGAATGGAGGGTTTCACCGAAGAGTTCGATTTCCCCCGCTGTGGGCCAAACCAGCCCCACGATCATTCGCAGGGTGGTGCTCTTCCCGGCCCCATTCGGCCCCAGCAAACCGTAGATCTCTCCCCGTTCGATCGTCATGCTCACGTCGCGAACGGCAATGCGCCCTCTGTACGTCTTTACGAGTCGATGCGTTCGCAAAATCGTCTCCATACCGGTCCCCTCCCTTACGAGGACCAGGATACGACACAAAACCGACAGGCCCCTTACGCATTCCTTACAAATTTCTTACCTTTCCCCGCAATGGCAAGGCATCTTCCACTACCCTGCGCAGCGCAAACGAGACGGTTGTCCTCTTCCCCGGCACGCTGGAAACGGTCACCGTTCCCTGCTGTTTTTCCACCAGATGCTTGACGATCGCCAGGCCCAATCCACTGCCTTGCCGCCCGGCATCGCGCGACCGGGTGCCGGTGTAGAATGGATCAAAAATGTACGGCAAATCTTGCTTTTCGATGCCTTTTCCGCCATCCCACACGTCCACCCACACGCGATCGCCTTCCTCCCGCACGGCTACACCGACCACCCCGCCGTCCTTCCCGTGCCGGAGGGCGTTCACCAAAAGATTGTGTAGCACCCGATCGACCGCGCGGGCGTTTGCCCATGCCCACACCGGGCGCTCCGGAATCTCCACCTTCGCAACCACCCCGACCCGCGTGGCTTCCGGATACACCAGCAACAAGGCCTCCCGCGCCTTCTCGGCGAGGTCGACCGGCTCGAGGGACAGCGGTGACTCGTCCGCTTGAAGCCGGGCAAATTCAAAAAAATCGTTCAACATTTCCGC
>PKQU01000136.1 GCA_017577925.1 Bacillota bacterium | reverse complement strand
ACAGCACCCCTCAAACCAATATTCAACTTATAATCAACAAATAGGAAATAATTCTGATTTCGCCGAGGGAGTAAACGTGCGAATGGGTGAGCAAAACGAAGAAAATAGCTTTTTGCTTGAGGGAGGGATTGAAACTGCTGAGCAAATGACCATTCCGCCAAACGTGAAATACGCGTTTGTAGTCTACCTCTGAGGGATTGAAACCACGCGGTGTGGATGGGGCAAGGGGAGGTTGACAATCCCGTTTGAGACTACCTATTAAGGAATTGAACCTTTGCCGAAATGAACTACCCGGCTTACCCTCACTTCTTTACATTTGTAGTCTATGTTTTGTTTTTATTAAGATTTCCACATGTAACCCAGGGAGTGCGTTTGAAAACGTACTCAGTTGGGCCGGTTGATGGCGCGATTTCGGGTGGATCCTGCCTGATGGTTTGCATAAAAATACAAACGCCCCTGGCAGCGGGCAAACACCGCCGCCAGGGGCGCAGCTTTTCCAGGCTTATTTGCGCAGCGTGACGCAGGCTTCTTCGTCGTAGTAGAGGTCCCGTCCCAGTTCCACCCGGCCGGAGAAGAGGGGGCGCGGAGCTTCGGTCAGTTCCAGACGGTAGACGGTGCTGATGTAAAAGTAGACATCGGGCTCCTTGACCGGCACCGGCGCCATGCGGGCCACCGGGTAGCCCTGGGCCACGATGTTCTCCAACTGGTAGTCCTGGAAGGCGCCGAGCATATCGGTAATCGCGTAGCCCATGTCGAGGATGCCCCGCTGGATATCCCGCCATTTCTTCCAGGAAGATTCGAGGTACGAAAGGCCAAAGTAGCCTGCCGAACCGGGGCCCCGGAGCGCTTCGGTACAACGGCTCAGGAAAAGCAGAAGACCATTCAAGGTTTCCACCGGGTCGGTGAAGAACACGTCAAACTGGCCTCGGAGGTGGGACGGCAACCCTTCCTGCACGTCATAGATTTCCGCCTGAACGTGGTTCCAACCGCGGTCACGGGCCACGTCACGGATGAAGCCGACGATGCGTTCGTCCACATCGAGGACATGCACGCGTCGCGGCAGTCCCGAGAGTGCAGCGGCAATGCTGGTGAGATCGTCGTCGCCCAGCAGCAACAGGTCGCGGCCTGCCAGATCGCCTCGCTGGGCCATCAGGGCCAGCCGCAGCACGGTAGTCTCGGGCGTCACGTACCCTTGGTCAAAATCGGGCGTCGCTTTGGGACGCATGGCCACAATCTCTTTGAATGCCTCAAGAACGTGGTCAAAAGGTGGCTGGAGAACGATGCCACGTCCCGCGCAGGCCTCACAACGCTGGTCGGCTATCCGATCCAGCCCCAGGGCTTCGGCCTGTCGCCGTCCCGCCTCGGTGAGCACGAAGCGGTTGCCATCGTAGGCCACCAGCTCGTTTTTCAGGAGCGTCTGCAGGGCCTCCAGCACCTCGTGGGTCTGGGCTTGCCCTTCTCGCATCAGCTCCCAGTAGGATTTGGGACCGAGGCAGAGTGCACGGAGAAGAAGCGCATGGCTCCGACGGGCTTCCACAGCAATACCGGTTGTTGACATAGGTACCGCTCCTTTCGCCCTAAGAGTTGAAATGCACCTCCTGAGAGTAACCAACGTGCCTTGTCCCGGCTTCCTCCGATATAAGCGGAGTGATCGCCAAAAAATTATAATACCGCTTTCATTGGATTCAGTCAATCCGTTGCGATCGCTCAGAAAAATCTAACCCAAAGTGGCGGGCTTGCGTATACCCGCATGTTCGGCGCGATCGAGAACCATGCGTTCCGAATCGGTTCGGTTACGCGATACCGTAAACGTGGAAAACCCGCCCGACCGGAAGAATCCTATAACTGTCCTGCCGCCAGCCGCAGCGCTATCGCCTTGGCTGCCACCATGCCCTGTCCCACGCTGAGGGCGATGCTGGAGAATTGTGGCGGCGTGCACACGTCGCCGGCAGCGAAAACCCCCGGCATGCTGGTTTCGCCCTGGTCGTCGACGCGCAGGGTACCATCGGCGTTCGTGTCCACCTGACCGCGTACCAGGTCGGTGTTCGGTTCCACCCCGATGCGCACGAAGACGGCGTCCACCGCCAGGAGGCGTTCCTCGTGTCGGCCGTCCGGGTGGCGCAGGGTGACGGCCACGCCCTCGACACGCCCGGTCCCGAGGATGGAGGTCACCACGGCGTGTTCCAGGCGGGTGACATTGGGGTGGCGCAGCACCGGCTCGAGGTACTCGGGGCGGGCCCGGTACGTGTTGGAGCGGTGGATCAGCGTCACATGGGCGCCGGCCTCGGCGAGCAGCAACGCCCCCTCCAGCGCGCGGTCGCCGCCGCCGACGACGGCAACGCGCTTGCCGGCAAATCGCTGGGCGTCGCGCGTGGCCGAGTAGATTTCCCCGCGGGCGATCATCTCCGCCTCGCCGGGCACGCCGAGCCGCCGCGGACGGGAACCGGTGGCCACGATCAGGGCGCGGGCCGCAAGCTCCCCGGCGCTGGTGGCGAGGCGCTTTGCCCGCACGTCGCATGCCTGCACGTCCACGCCGCACCGGTATGTGCAGCCCAGCCGCTCCACGTGGGCCACAAGGCGATCCCGTAGCGCGCGGCCGTTTTCCACCGGCAGGCCCGGATAGTCGACGATGGGGTTATGGATGGCTTCCAGTTGCCCGCCCAAGCTTTCCTGTCGCTCGACGAGCAGGGCGTCGAGGCCCAGTCGGTGGCACCAGATGAGGGCGCTGATGCCGGCCGGTCCCCCGCCGATGATCACCACGTCGTGATGGGGGATGTGTTCGGTTCCGTTACCCATACCCATAGGTAGGCCTCCCTTCCTCGGATGGGCGACAGCCGGCGGGGTATACCCCCCTCCGTGGCGCACGCGCGCGTTCCTCTCCAAACCTCCCGGGTAATCGCGGAGAGTGGTTGCGCAACCATCATACCATAGGCGGGAATCGTTTCCACGTGGACGAACACGGGTGGTGTTTGCCTGGCGGTGCATGCCGGTTCCTTCGATGCGGCCGGGCGAACTTTCTCGTGGGGAGGCGGAGACCTGCGCGTGGGCGCCACCTGTGCTATCATGAAAATGGTAATCCCCGCATGCCCGCTGAGATGGGCGAACCATAGCGCACAAACCGTCGCCAATGGGAGGGAGCGCCATGCCCGCACAACGCACCGTCCACCTGTTTCAACCGTTCCGGATCAAGGACCTCTTGCTGCGCAACCGCATTGTCATGTCGCCGATGTGCATGTACTCGGCGACCGACGGATTCGCCAACGACTGGCATTTCGTTCACTACACCACGCGCGCCGTGGGCGGCGTCGGGCTGATCATCCTGGAAGCCACCGGCGTCCAGCCCCACGGGCGGATCACGTCGCGGTGCCTGGGGATTTGGGATGATGCCCACATTCCGGGCCTTGCCCGCATCGTGGAAGGGTGCCATGCCCATGGGGCCAAGGTCGGGATCCAGCTTGCCCACGCCGGGCGCAAGTGCGAAATCCCGGGTCGTATCGTGGCTCCTAGCGCCATTCCCTTTGGTCCGAACAGCCCCACCCCGGAAGAGCTGTCGGTGAACGAAATCCGCGAGGTGGTTGAGAGCTTCGGCCAGGCGGCGCGGCGGGCGCGTCAGGCCGGCTTTGACGTGGTGGAGATCCACGGCGCCCACGGGTACCTGATCAACGAGTTCCTGTCGCCCCTGGCCAACAAGCGCACCGACGCCTACGGCGGATCGCTGGAAAACCGTGCCCGGTTCCTGATGGAAGTCATTGACGCCGTGCGCGCCGAGTGGCCGGCGGACAAGCCCCTCTTCCTGCGCCTGTCGGCCGTTGACTACGCCGAGGGCGGTGTCACCCTGGAGGAAACGGTAGAAGTGGCCAAGATGGCCAAGGCGCGGGGGGTTGACCTCATCGACGTCAGCTCGGGCGGGGTGGTGCCTGGCGTCACCGTGCCGGTTCATCCCGGCTACCAGGTGCCCTTTGCCGAGACGGTCCGGCGCGAAGCGGACATTCCCACGGGTGCCGTGGGGCTGATCACCGAGCCCAAGCAGGCCGAGGAGATCGTGGCCAACGGCCGGGCCGACCTGGTGTTCCTGGGTCGCGAGCTGTTGCGCAACCCCTACTGGCCGCTGCACGCCGCCCTGGAGCTGGGGGCGGAGATCGACTACTGGCCGATCCAGTACCTGCGGGCCAAGCCGGAACGGTAAGGCCGGCCTGGATGTCGGCGGGGCCAGCCCATCCCCGGATCCGTGCGAGCGGCTGGCCCCGTTTCCCTTTACGAAATTTGAAGCAAAGGAGGACTCTGCGGTGCACAACGGGTTTACCCGATCGGAAACGCTTTACGCAGAAGCGAAGCGGCTGATGCCCGGCGGCGTCAACAGCCCCGTGCGCGCCTTTCGCAACGTCGGCATGACGCCGATGTTCATCGCGCGGGGGCAAGGTGCCCGTGTCTGGGATGAGGACGGCAACGAGTACATCGACTACGTCATGTCATGGGGGGCGCTTATCCTCGGCCACGCCCACCCGCGGGTGGTAAGCGCGATCCAGGAGGCAGCGACGCGCGGCACCAGCTTCGGCACGCCGACAGTGGTCGAGACGGAGATGGCCCGGCTGCTCGTCGAGGCCCTGCCCTCCGTCGAGGTCGTGCGCATGGTCAACTCCGGCACCGAGGCGACGATGAGCGCCCTGCGCCTGGCCCGCGGCTACACCAAACGCAACAAGATCCTCAAGTTCGAGGGCAGTTACCATGGCCACTCCGACAGCCTGCTCATCAAAGCCGGTTCGGGCATGGCGGCATTGGGACTGCCCGACAGCCCCGGCGTGCCGGAGACGGTGGCCCGAAACACGATCACCTGTCCGTACAACGACCTTGACAGTGTCAAATTGGCCTTCGAGCGCTACGGGGATGACATTGCTGCGGTGATTGTCGAGCCGGTGGCCGGGAACATGGGTGTCGTGCCGCCGAAGCCCGGCTTTTTGGAAGGCTTGCGCGAGATCACGCGTCAGTATGGGGCCCTGCTGATCTTCGACGAGGTGATCACCGGCTTCCGTGTCGACTATCGCGGGGCGCAGGGGAAGTACGGCGTGCTGCCCGATCTTACCTGTCTGGGCAAGGTTATCGGTGGCGGCCTTCCCGTCGGCGCTTACGGCGGGCGGGAGGAGATCATGCGCCACGTGGCCCCCGACGGCCCGGTGTACCAGGCCGGTACCCTGTCGGGCAACCCACTGGCGATGACCGCCGGGGTCACCACGTTGCGCGAGCTGGGTCAGGACGGCATCTACGAGGAGCTGGAGCGCAAGGCGGCGCGCCTGGCCGAGGGAATGGCCCAGAACGCCGAAGAGGCCGGCATTCCCTATTGCATCAACCGCGTCGGCTCCCTCGTCGGCTTCTTCTTCACCGGCGAACGGGTTGTCAACTACGCCACCGCGCGCACGTCGGACACCCAGCGCTTTGCCCGCTATTTCCGCCTGCTGCTCGAACGGGGCGTGTACATCCCGCCGTCGCAGTTTGAGGGGATGTTTGTCTCCACGGCCCACACCGATGCCGACATCGACCGCACGTTGGAAGTGCACCGTGAGGTCTTGAAAC
>PKQU01000135.1 GCA_017577925.1 Bacillota bacterium | reverse complement strand
GGCTGACCGCCAAAGGGGCGAATTTGTGCTATACTGATGAATGGAAAAGATGTGACTCCGCTTCGGTTTCCGTCGAAAGATTACGGAAAAGGGGTATGCATATGGATCTGCGGCAATTCAAGGAAAGCATCTATGAGCTGATCGTCGAGACGTCGACCAACCTGCCTGCCGACGTGCGTCGGGCCATCCTGCGTGCCAAGGAGCGCGAGGATGCCGGGACGCGCGCGGCTCTGGCCCTGACGACCATCGTCGACAACATCCGCATGGCCGAAGAGAACGTCTCGCCCCTTTGCCAAGATACCGGGATGCCCACCTTTGAGATCAAGTGCCCGGTGGGGGCCAACCAGATCGAGATGAAGCAGGCGATTCGCGAGGCGGTGGCTGAGGCGACGAAGAACGGCAAGCTGCGCCCCAATTCCGTTGACCCGGTCACCGGCAAGAACACGGGTGACAACGTGGGTCCGGGGATGCCGGTCATCCACTTCGAACAGTGGGAACGCGATGACATCGAGGTGCGCCTCCTGCTCAAGGGCGGTGGCTGCGAGAACAAGAACATCCAATACAGCCTGCCCTGTGAGCTGCCGGGGCTGGGCCGGGCGAACCGCGATCTCGACGGGGTGCGCAAGTGCATCCTGCATGCCGTCTACCAGGCGCAGGGGCAAGGATGCAGCGCCGGCTTCATCGGCGTGTGCATCGGCGGCGACCGTACCACCGGTTACCAGGCGGCCAAGGAACAGCTTTTCCGGCCCGTTGACGACGTCAACCCCGACCCGCAGCTGCGGGAGCTGGAAGCGTACATCATGGAACACGCCAACAAGCTGGGCATCGGGACGATGGGCTTTGGCGGACAGACGACGCTCCTCGGCTGCAAGATCACCAAGCTAAACCGTCTGCCGGCCAGTTTCTTCGTGTCGGTGGCCTACAACTGCTGGGCCTTCCGCCGCATGGGCGTGGTCATCGACGCACAGACGGGGAGAATCAAGCAGTGGCTGTATCGGGACGAGAAGGTGGAGATGCCGGCGGTGTCGAACGACCTGGCCGCCGCGGGCGGAAGCGGTACCCGCACTGTTGTGCTCACGACGCCGTTGACCGAAGAGCAGGTCCGCGAGCTGCGCGTCGGCGACGTGGTAATTCTGAACGGGCTCGTCTACACCGGTCGCGACGCGCTGCACAAGTATCTGGTCGACCACGACAGCCCGGTGGACCTGCGCGGCGGCGTGATCTATCACTGCGGTCCGGTGATGATCAAGGATGAGGCGGGCAACTGGCAGGTCAAGGCGGCCGGCCCGACGACGAGCATCCGCGAAGAGCCCTACCAGGCGGACATCATCCGCAAGTTTGGTATCCGCGCCGTAATCGGCAAGGGCGGAATGGGCAAGAAAACCCTTGCGGCCCTCAAGGAATGCGGGGCGGTGTATCTCAACGCCATCGGCGGCGCGGCGCAGTACTACGCCGACTGCGTCGAGGCGGTCGAAGGGGTGCACTTCCTCGAGGAATTCGGCATTCCCGAGGCCATGTGGCTCCTGCGGGTGAAAAACTTTGCCGCCGTGGTGACAATGGACGCCCACGGCAACAGCCTGCACGAGGACGTGGAAAAGTCGTCCTTCGAGCGGCTGGCTGAACTGGCCGACCCGGTCTTCAAGTGAGGACGCCTGCCCGCTGCGCACCCGCGCGCAGGGCCGGGCGTGCAGACGGGCGGAAAGGAGGAATCCCCATGGCCTTTCACAATCCCCCCGATGACGTCCGCCGCCGACTCCTGGAAGAGGCGAAAACCATCGCCGTGGTGGGCCTCTCCGACAACCCGGAGCGGACGAGCCATCAGATTGCCGCTGCGCTCCAGGCGGCGGGTTACCGCATTATCCCCGTCAATCCCAACGTGACGGAAGTGCTGGGTGAAAGGGCTGTCGCCTCCCTGACGGAGATTGCCGAGCCGGTTGACATCGTCAACGTCTTTCGGCGCAGCGAGCACACCGTCCCTGTCGCCGAGGAAGCGGTGAAAATCGGCGCCAAGGCCTTGTGGCTGCAGGAGGGTGTGTACAACGAGGAGGCGGCGCGCATTGCCCAGGAGGGCGGGCTGGTCGTGGTGATGGACCGGTGCATCAAGGTGGACCATGCCCTCCTCGTCAAGGGACGCCGGCGGGGGTGAGCGCATGGTGATGCGACAGACGGACACGGCCTTCGGGCCCCGGCAAATGACCGGGGCCTTTTTTGCGCCGGAAGCGCCTTTACCTGGCGGCGAGGAGAAGGGTTCCCCGACAGGCGACCGTTGCGGCGACTGCCCCGCAAGCCCGTGGTGGGATGCCCACGTGCACCTCGACCGCTACAGCGATCCCAAGGCGGTGCTCGCGCGTGCCCGGGCGGCGGGCGTGGCCTTTCTTCTGGCCGTGGCCACCGACGCTGCTTCCTGCCGCCGCCTGCTCGCCCTCAAGCGGCGGTTTCCCGGCCGCGTCGGCATTGCCTTTGGGCTGCATCCCGAGCGGAAGATATGGAACCGCGACGAGGTGGAAAGTGTGCTCGAACTGCTCGAGGCCCACGCCGACGAGGTGGACGCGGTGGGCGAGGTGGGCTTGCCGCATTACATCCTGCCGGAAACCGAGCGCGCCCGGCCCCCGTGGGAGGCCGTCGAGGTGCTGGACGCCTTTCTCGATGCCGCCGTACGGCTGGGTAAGCCGGTGCTCCTGCACGCCGTCTACCATGGGGCGTCCATCGCGCTGGAGCGTCTCCGCCGCGCCGGTGTGGCGCGGGCCCATTTCCACTGGCTCAAGGCGGAGCCCGACGTGCTGGCGCGCATCCTAAGCGAGGGGTATTTCGTTTCCGTCACGCCCGACGTGCTGGTGCGCGCGCGCGACCGGGACCTGGTGCGACGCGTGCCGCTTGCGCAACTGTTGCTGGAGACCGACGGGCCGTGGCCCTTTGACGGACAGCCGGCCGAGCCGGCGTGGATTCCGCGTGTTGGAGCGGCCGTCGCCGCGCTGTTGGGGCTTGACGAGGCGGCCGTGCGGCGGACAGTGTGGGAAAATGGCAGGCGGCTGCTGAACGGCCGAATTTGATGATTGTACGACCGTTTTAGACAAATTTCGGGTTTTCTCTTGTCGGATGGCCGTAGAACACGCTACATTAATAGAAGATGTGCAATGAGGCGGTGCGGGTTCGCACCAACACGAGGCCGAAACGGCCCCGAAACCAGAGGGACGGGCAATTGAGGTGAGGACGTGAAGATCGGGTGCCATGTGAGTGTTGCTAAGGGCTTCGCCCAGGCGGCGAAAAACGCGCGAGCCCTGGGGGCGGATGCCTTTCAAATCTTTACGAAAAATCCGCGCGGCCTGCGCAGCAAAAAGATCGACCCGCGCGATGCGGAAGAGGGCGTGGCATACTGCCGCGAGCACGGGATGGTGCTCGTTGCGCACACACCCTATGTGACCAATCTGTCCACGCCGGATGACGAGCTGTGGAATGTCACCGTCCGTTCCATCGCCGAGGACCTGCGGATCGCCGAAGCGTACGGCGCTGTGGGAGCCGTGGTGCATTGCGGCAAGCATGTCGGCCAGGGCGAAGCCTATGGGCTGCGGCGCATGGTGGAGGCAATCGACGCCATTTTCGAGCTGTACGAGGGTCCGACCAAGCTGCTCCTGGAAAACACGGCGGGGCAAGGGTCGGAGCTGGGGCAGACGTTTGAGACCCTGCTGGAGGTGCGCGCAGCGACGCGGCACCCCGAGCGCGTCGGCTTTTGCTTCGACACGTGCCATGCCTTTGCTGCGGGGTTGTGGAACGGGCACACGGTGGACGAGCTGGTGCGGGCCATGGAGGAGACCGGCTACCTCGACCACCTGGTCGCCATCCACGTCAATGACAGCAAGGCGCCGTTCGGCAGCCGCAAGGATCGGCACGAAAAAATTGGCCGCGGGGAAATCGGCGCCGATGCCCTGAAACGGTTCCTGCTTGCCGAACCCCTCGCCCATCTGCCGGCGGTGTTGGAGACGCCGGTGGAGGAAGAAGGGGAGTACGCCGAGGAGATCGCGCTGTTGCGTTCGTGGCTTGCGGAAAGGGAGTGAACGACCGGTGGGAATCGCGGCGTGGGAGGCCGTTGCGGCGTTTGTACGTGACCACGCCTACGCGGTCATTCTGGTGTTGACCGTCATCATCTATAACCTTGGCTTTGCGCGCAAACTGCCGCTGCTCAAGACGGTGATCGTGTACCTGCTGCTGGCCATCGGCTGTATACCGCTGACCGTTCTCTATGCCCTCGGGCTGCCGATCGTCGCCGCACTCCTCGTAGGTGTGGCCTTGCTGACGGTGGTACAAATCCGGCGGCGCGCATCCGAGCGTCGCAAGCGGGAGGAACCCACTGCATGAACCGTGCGGATGCCCTCTTCAACTGGCTGCAGAGCAAGGTGCTGTCCGATGCCCGGCCCGGCGATCGGGCCGCGGCCGAGACGCGAGAATTTTTTGAAGACCTGCTGCGGCGCGATCACCGCGTCGACCACCTGGAGGTTACCGTCGACGAGACGATGTACACGGTGCGCTTTGTGGCCGGGGGCCAGCGGGGGCTGCAGCGGTTTGATCGTGAAGCGGTGGAACAGCTGTTGCGCGACGTGATGGAACTGGAAAAGCCGGTCCGTGACTGAAACCATCACGGTCGTCCATTTGTGTGACTGGCGGAATCGCCTGCGTCTCGTTCGTTCTCGGCCTGCACAACGCCACGGGCTTCTTTTTGTTGCCGGCGGGCCAGCGTTTTTTGGGCAATGCGGTCGTGGCAGGCCGGGCAGAGGTACGTGGTGAGGGGACGGTTGCGGATCCGCTTGGCCAGCAGGCTGTTGTCGTCGATCTCGTCCACGCGGTCACACAGAAAACACGTGACGCGCATGCAGGGTCGCTCCTTTCGTACCGCGAATTCGGGCTCGGGCGGATTGCCCACCCCAGTATACCACGTGCGCCGGTCAGGGAGAAAAGGGCTCGTGATACTGGGCACGGTAGTACTCGATCCACTCGAGCACGTGGGCCGCTTTTTCGCCGATAACCGGCACGTTGACAAATTGGCTCAGCACATAGCCGGCGATGCCGATGACGATGGCCGTGCCCACGGTCAGGCCCAGCCCGCGGGACAGCCCGCTGAGAAAATGAAGCCAGAAAATCCGCCGCGGCCGCGTATAGTTGAGCAACACTTCACCCAGGCGCACGCGTTCGGCCGCGAGGGCCAAGCGTTCCAGGCGGTTGTGCAGGCCTTCCACCGCCTCGAGCCGCTCGGCAAGGACATCGAGCGTATCGAGCAATTCGCGGACATCGTCGGAGCGTCGCATGAAACTGTCCTCCTTCGGGGTAGGCGAGCAGGGAAAACGCATCTCATATGGGGCACCGGAAACGGAATTGTGCAAATCGGCAGTTGGAGGTGAAGGCGTATGGCGGTGGCCGCTCAGCCCGTTCAAGTACCGTCACGTCGAAAGCGGCGCCGGAGATGGCCAAAGGTACTGCTCTCGTTTTTCCTTATGGTCATTCTATCCGTCGGGGCCTATGCCGGGTATTTGTATTGGAAAATGGAACGTGCGCTGCAGAAGATCACCCAGCCGTCGC
>PKQU01000016.1 GCA_017577925.1 Bacillota bacterium | reverse complement strand
TCGGCGCGTGCAGGGAAACGGCCAGCTTGACCTGCAGCTTGGCGTCGGCGAAATCGTAGATGCGGGGCACGATTCCGCTCGTCGACACGGTGATGTGCCGCTGGCCGATGTTCAACCCCTTGTCGTGATTGATGATGGACAAAAAGGCCATGAGCGCCTCGTAGTTTTCGAAGGGCTCGCCGATGCCCATCACGACGACGTGGCTGGCCCGCTCCCCTTCACGGTCGAGAAAACGCTGCGCCTCCACCACCTGGG
Organism: Bacillota bacterium; assembly: GCA_017577925.1. Lineage (GTDB taxonomy): Bacteria > Bacillota > Bacilli > Calditerricolales > Calditerricolaceae > Calditerricola. The sequence goes on along the minus strand of PKQU01000016.1, from coordinate 16,880 downwards.
CCACAATTTCCCCCGCCGTGAGATCGCGCACCTTCCCCCCGATGGTTGACGCGCAGAACGTACAGCCAATACGGCATCCTACCTGCGTTGTCACGCACACGCTGTTGCCGTAGCGGTGGCGCATGATCACCGTCTCGATGGCGTTTCCGTCACGCAGGCCGAAGAGGAACTTCACCGTCCCGTCCTTCGACACCTGGCGCGTCACTTCGCGCAACGCTGCCAGATCGAAGGCCTCGGCCAGTTTCCTGCGCAGCGCCTTCGGCAAATTGGTCATGGCCTCGAAGGACGTGACACGGTGGCCATAGAGCCACTGGTAGAGCTGCGTGGCGCGGAAAGCCGGTTCGCCCATGTCCACCAAGCGCTGGCGCAACGCATCATACGGAAAGTCGTACATCAGGGGGTTCAACGCCGTTCACCTCGTTTTCGCAAGCGGGCCAAAAAGAATCCGTCGCTGCCGAAATGGTGGGGCAGGAGTTGCACGCTGCCGGTCTCGGGGTCAACCCGGTCAGCCACGGCGGCCAGGCGCGCGGCCACCCCCGAAGGATCCGGTTCCATCTCGGGGTGGTCGGCGAGGAACGCGCGGATCTGCTCGCCGTTTTCGCGCGGCTCAACGGTACATGTGCTGTAGACGAGGACGCCGCCCGGCTTGAGCGCCCGTGCGGCGGCTTCCAGCAGCTCGCGCTGGAGGGGCACGAGGGCCTCGACATCGACGTCCGTCTTGCGCCACTTGATTTCGGGACGACGGCGGATGACGCCATAGCCGCTGCACGGGGCGTCGAGCAGCACGGCGTCGAAGGCCTCGGGCCAGCGCTCTCCCGCTTCGCGTCCGTCGGCGCACACCGGACGCACGATGGTCAGCCCCAGACGCGCCGCGTTCTCGGCGATGAGCGGGATCTTGTGGGCGTGGTCATCGACGGCCACCACTTCGCCCCGGTTGCCCATGCGCTCGGCCAGGTGCGTCGCCTTCCCACCGGGCGCGGCGCACAGGTCGAGGACGCGCGTCCCCGGCAAGGGGTCAAGGAGGCGGGCCGCCAGCATCGAGCTCTCGTCCTGCACCGTCACATACCCCGCGCGGTAGCTCACGGAGCGGACAATGTTGTCCGGTCCACCGGTGATGCGCAAGCCGTCCGGCGAGAGGGGCGACGGAACCGATGCCCAGCCCTCAGCAGCCAGATGTGCAGCCACCTCCTCACGCGAGCCCTTCAAGGGATTGACACGGACGGCCACCGGCGCCGGTTTATTGTTCGCCTCGCACATGGCCCGGGTTTCCTCCGGCCCGTACACGTCCTCCCAGCGGGCAATCAGCGCCTCCGGGTGAGACAGTTCGAGGGCTTTTCGCGCCAGCTCGGGCAAATCCGGTGAAACAAGCGGCTGCTTTCCTTCACGCACCGCGCGGCGCAGCACGCCGTTGACCAGGGCGGCAATCCCCTTGTGCCCGCGCCGCTTGGCGATCTCCACCGCCTCGTACACCACCGCATGGCTGGGGACGCGGGTCAGGTAGTACAGCTGATACAAGCTGAGGCGCAGCAGGACCTTCACCCACAGGGCCAGTTCGGCCAGCGGCCGCGTGAGCAGCCGGGCGAGGAACCAGTCCAGGGTGTTTTGCCGCTTGAGCGTGCCGTACACCAGCTCGGTGACCAGCGCCTTGTCGCGCGGAGATGTCCGCGGAAGCACGCGGTGAAGGGCCAGATTGCTGTAGGCCCCCTGGGCTTCCACAGCCACAAGGGCGTCCAGCGCCGCTTCGCGGGCGGTGAGAACTCGCCGGTTCGTTCGCATGACATCCATCGTCCCTTATCTCGTGGTCGATCTCAGGCGTCCGGGCGCACAGACGCAGGGCGTACGGTCGGCAATGCTCATTCTGTTTCGGCGCCCAGTCGTGTACCGACCATGAGCACGCCGCGACCGGCCCCGCGCAAATAGTGTTCCACCGCCATGCGCGTCTTACCGGCCGGCTGCACTTCTTCCAGGACAAAGAGGCCGTCCCCCGTGGCCACGACCACCGCCCGCTCCTCCACGGCCACCACCGTCCCCGGCGGCGCCTCGGCGCGACCGGGCCGGGGCGTGCCCCACCACACCTTCAGCACCTGGCCGGCCACCGTTGTGTACGCCCCCGGGTGCGGATGGAGCCCGCGCACGCGGTTGTACACCCCTTCCGCCGACGCCGTCCAGTCGATGCGCTCGTCGTCCCGCGTCAGGTTGGGGGCGTAGGTGGCCTGGGCGTGGTCCTGGGGTATTGGCTGGATCTCCCCGCGCAGCCACCGGGGCAGCGTATCCACGAGCAGCTCGGCCCCCGCACGGGCCAACTTGTCATGCAGCGTGCCGGCCGTGTCGGTGCGCTCGATCGGCACGCGCACCTGACTGAGGATGTCGCCGGCGTCGAGGGCTTCCACCATGGTCATGATCGTCACGCCCGTCTCCGTCTCCCCGTTCAAGATGGCACGGTGGATCGGCGCCCCGCCGCGGTACTTGGGGAGAAGCGAAGCGTGCACGTTCAAACAGCCCCACGGGGGTGCCTCGAGGAGCGCCTTGGGCAGGATCTGCCCGTAGGCTGCTGTCACCACCACATCAGGCCGAAAGGCGAGCACCGCGTCGAGGGCGGACGGATCGCGCAGCTTTTGCGGCTGCAAGACAGGGATGCCCGCCGCCTGCGCCCGCACCTTCACCGGTGGCGGCGTGAGGATCTGCTTGCGCCCCTTCGGCCGGTCGGGCTGTGTCACCACCGCCACCACATCGTACCCGGCAGCCAAGAGGCCCTCGAGGCTGGGCACGGCAAAGTCGGGTGTGCCCATGAACACGATGCGCGCGCCCACGGCTCACGCCTCCTCGTCGGCCGTATCGCCGTCCCGCTCGGCAAGCTCGTCCTTGTCGTACAGCCGCTCGGCGATGTCGATGAACAGCCGGCCGTTGAGGTGGTCGACCTCGTGCTGGAGGGCGCGGGCCAAGAGATCTTCCCCTTCCACGACGATCTCCTGGCCGTGACGGTTGAGGCCCTTCACCTTGCAGTACTTCGCCCGCCGCACCTCACCGTACAGGCCGGGAATGCTGAGACACCCTTCCGGCCCCACCTGTTCACCGCGGGTTTCCACGATTTCCGGATTGATCAGTTCGATGAGTCCATCGCCCACGTCGACGACGATGATGCGCTTGAGCACGCCCACTTGAGGGGCGGCCAGCCCCACCCCGTCCGCGTCGTACATCGTCTCCGCCATGTCGTCCAGGAGCTTGAGCACGTTGGGGGTAATTTTGGTGACCGGTTTGGACACCTGGCGAAGCAGCGGATCGGGATGCTTCACGATCATGCGAATGGCCATGAACAGTCCTCCCCTCACGCGCCCGTCACCACAGGACGTACGGGTCAACGTCCACCGACATCCCGACGCCCTGCGCAAGCAGCGCGCGCTCCACTTCCGCCAGCACCGCTTTGACGGCTGGCTTTACCAGAGACTCATTCTTATATTTTAGCATGCACTGGAACCGGTAGCTATCGTTGACGCGCAGCACCGGCGACGGGCTCGGTCCCAAGACCTGAGCCGCGTCGCCCACGGCCCGGCGAAGGCGTGCGGCCACCTCTCCGGCCGCTCTGTGCACCACCCGGACATCTCGCCCGACCAGGGTGAGCAGGATCAACCGGGAAAAGGGCGGGTACTCCCCCTTGCGCCGCACCGCCAGCTCCCGTTCGGCAAAGGCGACGTAATCGTGGCGCTGGGCCAGTTGGATGCTGTAGTGGTCCGGGGCATAGGTTTGCACGATCACCTCGCCCGGCCGCCCGCCCCGCCCGGCCCGCCCGGCCACTTGGGTCAGCAGCTGGAACGTCCGCTCCGCGGCGCGGAAGTCGGGCAGACGCAGCAGGGTATCGGCGGTAATGACGCCCACAAGCGTCACATTGGGAAAATCGAGCCCCTTGGCGATCATCTGCGTGCCCAAAAGCACGTCGGCCTCGCCGCGCCGAAAGCGGCCCAGGAGCGCCTCGTGGGCCCCCTTGGCCCGCGTGGTGTCGACATCCATGCGGATGACGCGGATGCCGGGAAAGGTGCGGGCGAGCGCCTCCTCAACGCGCTGCGTCCCCACGCCAAAGTAGCGCACGTGGGGGCTTCCGCAGCTCGGACAGCGTTGCGGCTCCGGTTCGGCGTGGCCACAGGTGTGGCAGCGCAGCGTTTGATTGGCCAAATGGTAGGTGAGGGCCAGGTCGCAGTGCGGGCACTGGGCCACGTACCCGCAGGCACGGCAGAGGACAAAGGTGGCGTACCCGCGGCGGTTCAAAAAGAGCACCACCTGCTCCCCGGCGGCCAGTCGCCGCTCGATCGCCGCCCGCAGCGCGCGGCTAAACATGGAGCGGTTGCCCGCGCGCAACTCCTCGCGCATGTCCACCACCGTCACCGCCGGCAGCCGGCCGCCGCCGGGGCGCTGGGTCAGCACAATGCGCTCGATGCGGCCGCTCCGGCTGGCGGCGTAGCTTTCCAGCGACGGCGTGGCACTCCCCAGCACGAGGACGGCGCCGTGGTGCTCGGCCCGCCACTGGGCCACCGCGCGGGCGTGGTACTTGGGGTGTTCTTCCTGCTTGTAGCTCGTCTCGTGCTCTTCATCGATGACGAGAAGGCCCAACCGCGTAAAGGGGGCAAACACGGCCGAGCGGGCCCCCACGGCCACGTCCACTTCCCCGCGGCGAATCTTGCGCCACTCGTCGTAGCGCTCGCCGACGGATAGGCGGCTGTGCAACACGGCCACCCGCGCGCCGAAGCGCCCCTTGAAGCGCTCCACCACCTGCGGGGTGAGGGCGATCTCCGGCACGAGGACGATGGCCTGCCGCCCGCTTTCCAGCGTACGCGCGATGGCCTGGAGATAGACTTCCGTCTTGCCGCTGCCCGTCACGCCGTGCACGAGCAGCGTGTGCGGCTGTCCGGAGGCCAGGGCTTCGGCGATGCGCCCGACGGCCGCCTCTTGCTCCGCCGTGAGGGGAGGCGGCGGAGAGGGGGCAAATGACGCCGCCGCGTAGGGATCGCGGTAGACCTCTGTTTTCACCAGGCGCAGCAGCCCCCTTTCCGCCAGGGTCGTCACCGCACTGCGCGGCGCTCCCGTGGCGGCGAGCAGATCGGCCAGCGTCGGCGGGTGGGGGGAAGCCAGGAGGGCGTCGAGTACGGCGCGCTGGCGCACCGCCCGCGGATTGAGGGCGTCGCGCGCCTGTCGGAGCACCTCTGGGTCCACGGCCGGCACGACGCGCGTCACCGTCTTCGCACCCGCGCGGTCGACGGCGGTGTAGAACACGTCGAGAATGCCGTCCTCCACCCACCGCCGCACGAGGCCGGCCGCGCCGGGAAAGCGCTTCACGGCCTCATCGAAGGAAAGGTCTCCCCTGCGTCGGAGGGCCTCCACGAAGGCCGCTTCCTCAGCCGATGGTGCCAGAAGCGGCGGCGGCTCCCCGCGCAGGCGGAGGCGCTTTTCGGCACGCGCTTTTAGCGCCGTCGGAAGCATCGCCTGGTAGGCCGCACTCCGCGGGCACAGGTAGGTTTCGGCCATCCATTCCCCCAGGGCCACCAGCTCTTCTGTCAGCGGCGGCTCGGGATCCAGCACGGCAGAAAGGGATTTCAGCCTCTTGCCGACCCCGTCCGGCTCCCCAGGCCCCTCGTCCACATCGACGACAACCCCCGTTACCTGCCGCGGACCAAAAGGAACCAGTACGCGGGTGCCGACGCGCACCAGGGGATGGAGCGCCGGCGGAACGGTGTAGTCGAACGGACGATCCACCGCCGCTACGGGCACATCGACGACAACACGGGCGATCATGAGCTGCGCCGCACGCGCTGGGCGATGAGGGTGAGCAGCCGTGCGGCCACCTCGCGTTTGGGGAGCTTGGGCAGTTCGGTGACCCTTCCATCCCGTTCGAAAATGGTCACGATGTTCGTGTCCGTCCCGAAGCCGGCTCCCTCCTGCGTCACGTCGTTGGCCACGACCATGTCGAGGTTTTTGCGCCGCAGCTTCTCCCGGGCATACTCGGCTACGCGATCCGTCTCGGCGGCAAACCCCACGAGAAACTGGTGGGCCTTCCGCTCCCCAAGGGCCTGGAGGATGTCCGGCGTGCGCTCCAGCTCCAGCACGAGGGTCTCGGCGCCCTTTTTCAATTTCTGCGCGTGGACCGTCCTCGGGCGGTAGTCGGCCACGGCTGCCGCCTTGATCACCACGTCGACCTGCGGATACGCGTCTAGCACGGCCTCATACATCTCCTGGGCCGTGGTCACGCGCACCACCTGCACGCCCGCGGGCGGCTCCAGTGCCACCGGCCCGGTAACGAGGACCACCTCGGCGCCTCGACGGGCCGCCTCCTCGGCAATGGCGTACCCCATCTTGCCCGTCGAACGGTTGGTAAGGTACCGCACCGGGTCGAGGGATTCCTGCGTCGCTCCCGCCGTCACGAGAATGCGCAGGCCGGCCAGGTCGCGCTGGCGCGACAGGATCGCCTCGGCCGCAGCGACAATCGCCTCCGGCTCGGCCATGCGTCCCTTGCCCGTCCAGCCACAGGCCAAATACCCCTCGCCCGGCTCCACCATGTGCCACCCCCATGCGCGCAGGCGCGCGAGATTGGCCTGCACCGCCGGATGATGGTACATGTTCACGTTCATCGACGGGGCAATGAGAACCGGAGCACGCGTGGCCAAGAGGACGGCCGTCAGCATATCGTTGGCCAGCCCGCAGGCCGCCTTGGCCAAAAAATTGGCCGTCGCCGGAGCGACGATGACGAGGTCCGCGCGGTCAGCCAGGTCGATGTGGGCAATGACATGCGGGTCTTTTTCGTCCAGAACGTCGGTGTGCACCGCGTTGCGCGACAGGGCCTGAAAGGTGAGCGGCGTGACAAAGCGCGAGGCCGCTTCTGTCAATACAACGTGGACGTCGGCCCCCCGCTGCACGAGGCGGCTGGTGAGGGCCGCCGCTTTGTACGCCGCAATGCCCCCCGTCACCCCAAGAAGGATCGTCTTTCCCTTCACCGTATCCCGCTCCTTTTGCAAAAAAAGACAACCTGCCCAACCAGGTTGTCACGCGCCGTTGGTGTCATCGGCGACGGTGACGCGGCCAGCCTCAATTTCCTCGAGGGCCACGCCCACCGGTTTCGCCGAATACGGCTCTTCCACGAGCGGCTTTTCCCGCTCCTTCAGCTGGCGTGCCCGCTTGGCCGCAACCGTCACCAGCGTGTACTTGCTGTTGATCCGCTCCATGAGCTTGTCAATCGACGGGTACAGCACGGCTAGTTCCCCTCCGCAAGCAACTTCTGGTAGAGTGGCATCAAGCGGTCACGGCGGCAATGTTCCGCCGTCACGATGGCCCGAATGCGCTCGCAGGCATGCTCGACGCTGTCGTTGACGACCACGTAGTCGTATTCGGCCATCATGGCCAGCTCGGCGCGCGCCGTCTCCAAACGCTCGGTGATGGCCCCGCTTCCTTCCGTTCCGCGACCGTGGATGCGTCGCCGCAACTCCTCCATCGACGGCGGCACCAGGAAAATGAACACGCCGTCGGGAAACTGGCGTTTCACCTGCATGGCGCCCTGGACCTCGATTTCCAGGAGCACGTCCTTTCCTTGCGCCAACATCTCTTCGACAAAGCGGCGCGGCGTGCCATAATAGTTGCCGACGTACTCCGCCCACTCGAGCAGCTCACCCTGCTCGATCATGCGCTCAAACTCTTCCCTCGTCTTAAAAAAATAGTTGACCCCCTCCTGTTCCCCGGGGCGGGGCGGGCGAGTGGTAGCCGACACGGAATAGACGAGATTTGGGCAAAGCTTCCGCAGTGCCGCACACACGGTTCCCTTGCCAACGCCCGAAGGGCCAGACAAGACAATGAGCAAACCTTTCTCCGCGTTCATGTCGCGCTCTCCTTCTCCGTCGGGTTCCTTCGCTCGCAACCTCGTTTCTGTCAGCGGTTCACTCAACCCCCTCCTCGTCCTTGTTCTGCTGCCCTCCGAGGAGGCGCTGGGCAACGGTTTCGGGCTGCACCGCCGACAGGATCACATGTTCGCTGTCGGTAATAATCACCGCCCGGGTGCGGCGACCGTAGGTGGCGTCAATCAGCATCCCCTTGTCGCGTGCCTCCTGGATGATGCGCTTGATGGGTGCCGACTCCGGACTGACAATCGAGACGATGCGGTTGGCGTTAACGATGTTCCCAAATCCGATGTTGACCAAACGAATGCCCATCCTAAATCCCCCGTCCGCTTACTCGATGTTCTGTACCTGTTCGCGGATCTTCTCCAGCTCGCTTTTCGTGTCCACCACGAGCTGGCTGATTGCCAAGTCGTTGGCCTTGGCGCCGATGGTGTTGATCTCGCGGTTCATCTCCTGCACGAGAAAATCGAGCTGACGCCCGATCGGCTCGTCCCGTCTCATCAACTCGCGAAACTGCCGGCAGTGGCTACGGAGACGGGTGATCTCCTCTTCCACGTTGGTCCGTTCCGCAAAGAGGGCCACTTCGGTCAGGAGCCGTCCCTCGTCCACTGCGGCATCGGCCAGCAACTCGCGCACGCGGTTTTCCAAGCGATGGCGGTAGTTCGCAATCGCTTCCGGCGCCCGCGCCGCAATGGCGTCGATCCGCGATTCCACGCGGGCCACGCGCCGCTCCAGGTCTGCGGCCAGCTGCGCCCCTTCCGCTTCGCGCATTGCCCGCACGGCGCGCGCGGCCTCATCCACCGCCGCCAACAGCGCCGGAAGCACGCGCTCGCCGTCGAGGGCGCTCTCCCCGATGACGAACACGTCGGACAGCGCCAGCACGTCGCGCAGCGTCAACCGCTCCTCAAGCCCCAAGGCGTCCCGCACGGCGTCGATGGCGGCACGGAAACCGTGCAAGAGGCCCCAGTCCACCGACACGGTGCGCGGAACCGTCCCGTCCGTCGTCACGGAAACATAGACATCGACACGGCCGCGCGCCACATGGCGCTGCACGGCGCGCTTGATCGCCTCTTCGGCAAAAAGGAACTCGCGGGGCATGCGCACGGCGATCTCGCAAAATCGATGGTTGACTGTGCGGATTTCAACGGAAAAGGCAAAACCCTCGGCGCGCCCTTGACCGCGCCCGTATCCCGTCATGCTGCGGATCATGGTCATCCCTTCCACGTCCTTATTGTAGACAAAACGGGCGCGAAGCACAAGGAGAAGCGTGCAATCGTGAGAAAGAGCGAGAAAACACGGTCGTAGTCAAACTTAACGGCGAATTGCGTCCATACCATTTTCTCCCATCCACGTGCCCGTAAAAACGGTTTGGGCGGGTCCGGTCATGAACACGTGACCGGTTCGTTCATCCCACTCAATGTCCAATGTCCCGCCGGCCAGGTGCACCCGCACCGCCCGGGTCGTTCGACCGGTCAGCACGCCCGCCACCACCGTGGCGCAGGCCCCTGTGCCGCAGGCCAGCGTAGGACCGACACCCCGCTCCCACACGCGCATGTCCACCTCGTCCGGCCGGCGCACCGAGACAAACTCCACGTTGGTGCGCTGGGGAAAGAGCGGGTGCGCCTCCAGCTTCGGGCCCCACTCGTTCACGGGAAAGGCCGGGGCGTCGTCGACGAAGATGACGGCGTGGGGATTGCCCATCGACACCGCGGTCACGGCAAAGGTCCGCCCTTCCACCACCACCGGGTGATCCACCACCGGCGCGCGGTCGACGGCGATGGGAATCCTCCGCCCCTCCAGCACCGGCGGGCCCATGTCAACCTTCACCGCGGACACGCGCCCCTCCGCCACATCCAGCCAGATCCGCTGCACGCCGGCGCGCGTTTCCACGGTCAGCTCCGTTCCCCGGGCCAGCCCCTGCTCGAAGGCAAACTTGCCCACGCAGCGGACAGCGTTGCCGCATTGCTCTGCCTCGCTGCCGTCGGCGTTGAAAATGCGCATGGCCACGTCGGCCCGCACGGACGGCAGGACAAACACCAGCCCGTCGGCCCCGACGCCGAAATGGCGATCACAGACGGCCTGGGCCAGGGCCCGAGGGTCGGCGGGAAGGCGGTCGGCCGCAACAACGACAAAGTCATTCCCCAAGCCGTGCATTTTATGAAAGTCCATCCCGTTTCGCCTGCCCATCGCCAAGATCGAACACCATTATAGGGAGCAACGAATCCGCCTGTCAAACGCCTGCGTGCCGATCCCCGTGCCTACCGCCCGCTCCCTCGGTAAATGAGAAACAGGGCCACCGCAAGGAGCAAGGCCCCGGCGAGCCGGTACCCGTTAAACGGAATCCGCCGCAAGCCAAGCAGGCCGAAGTGGTCGATGACCATGCTCATTGCCAGTTGGCCGACGATCACCGCCATCACAGCGACCCCCACGCCGATCCGCGGCACGGCAAACACCATCGCTGCCACGTACACGGCGCCGATGAGGCCACCCAAAAGCTGCCACTTCGGGACCCGCAGCACGTCGCCCAACTGCCCGCCCCCGGCGAAGAGAACCGCCAGCATTAGAACGAGGGTGCCGACAAAAAAGTTGACCAACGCACCCTCCAGGGCCCCGATTTTCTTGCCCAACGTGCCGTTGATCGCCGCCTGCACGCTGAGGCCCATTCCGGCCAGCAGCATGAGCAGGGTGGTGAAGAAGCCCCCCATTTTCCCCTCCTCCTTGTCCAGGCAATGTCCGTCGGCAGGCCGCCGCTCTGTCTTCCTCTTTATGCTATACTGGAACAGACGCGGTTTATGGGGCAACAAGGAGGATTTGCCATGTCTATCGACGGCATCGTCATTCGCAGCCTTGTTCACGAACTGGACGCCGCCTGCACCACCGGACGCATCGTCAAAATCCACCAGCCCACGCCCTTCGACCTCGTCCTCACCGTGCGCGCTCGCGGCGGCACCCGGCGCCTCCTCTTGTCGGCCAACCCCAGCGCGCCGCGCCTGCACCTGACGGAACAGTCCTTTGCCAATCCGACGGAACCGCCCATGTTCTGCATGCTTCTGCGCAAGCACCTCGAAGGGGGCGTCATCCAGGCCATCTCCCAGGTGGCGTTGGAGCGGATCGTCCACCTCGATGTACTGACCCGCGACGAGCTGGGCGACCCGGCCATCCGCCGGCTGGTGGTGGAAATCATGGGCCGCCACAGCAACATCATCCTCATCGACCCGGCCACGGGCACCATCCTCGACGGCATCCGCCACGTGACGCCGGCCATCAGCCAGTATCGCGTGGTGCTGCCCGGTCGCCCCTACGTCGCCCCACCGGCGCAGGACAAGCTCAACCCGCTCGAAGTGAGCCGCGATGCCTTTTTCGCCGCCCTCGACTTCAACGCCGGCAAGCTTGACCAGCAGCTCGTCAACCGTTTCCTCGGCATCGGCCCGCTACTGGCACGGGAAATCGTCCACCGCGCCGGGCTGCCGACACGGGAGGCGCTGTGGGAAGCCTTTTCCCGTCTCATGGACGACGTCCGCGCCCACCGCTACCGTCCCATGCGCGTGCGCACCGAAACCGGAAAAGACGCCTTCGCCGCCGTTCCGCTCTCCTGTGTGGCCGGGGAGGCGATCACTTACGACTCGATCAGCCGCCTGCTGGACGACGTCTTTCGGGAGCGGACCGAGCGGGAGGCGATCCGGCAACGCCTGGGGGACTTGGCGCGCGTGGTGAAAAACGAGATCAAAAAGGGCGAGCGCAAGCGACAGCTCCTCCTTGACGCGTTGGCCGAAGCCCGCGACGCCGAACGCTTCCGCCTCTTCGGTGAGCTGCTCACGGCCCACCTGCACCAGATCCCGCGGGGGGCCAGCGAAATCCAACTGCCCAACTACTACGAAGAGGGCCTACCGATGGTGACGATCCCCCTCGATCCCGCCAAGAGCGCCGCCGAAAACGCCCAAGCCTACTTCAAAAAATACAACAAAGCAAAAGGGGCCGCAGAAGCGGCCGCCGCGCAACTTGCGCAAACGGAAGCGGAGCTGCGCTACCTGGAAACCGTTGCCCAGCAACTGGAAGACGCCACGCTGGCCGAAGCCGAGGAAATCCGCGAGGAACTCATCGAGCAGGGCTACCTGAAGCCGGACAAGGGCGTGCGCCGCAAATCGCAACCCATCGCATCCAGGCCGGCCATGTTCCGCTCCACAGAAGGGTACACCATCCTCGTCGGCAAAAACAACCGCCAGAACGAGCGGTTGCGCCGCCAGGCCGCACCGTCGGACACGTGGCTGCACGCCAAGGACATCCCCGGCGCCCACGTCATCATTCGTGGCACCGGCTACGGCGAGGCGACGCTGCTGGAAGCGGCCGTGTTGGCCGCCTACTTCAGCAAGGCACGCCACTCGAGCCGGGTGCCCGTCGACTATACGGAGGTGCGCCACGTGCGCAAGCCTTCCGGCGCCAAGCCCGGCTTCGTGATCTACGAGCGGCAGAAAACCCTCTACGTGACGCCCGATGAGTCCCTCGTGCGCCGGCTTTCCATCTGCGGAGGGGACAGCGCCGCGGAGGAAACCCGTTAACGGCGCCGCAGCGCGGCCTGTCCCACGGCCTTCGCCCGACCGTACAATAGGCCCACGGCAAACACGAATGCCGTGATCAGGGCCGACAGCAGAAACACGCGATCCAAGGCGTGCGCGAGGGCATCCTGCAGCAACTTCAGCAGGTCGACCGGTAGCGCCGCGCGCACCTCAGGCGAAAGGAGCGCTTGCGGACTGGTAACGTGTCCGACCTGATCGGCCATTCCCGGCGGAACGTGGGAAGCGAGGCGCTGTAGCTGCGCCTCCAGCTGGTGGTTGAGAAAGACGCCCATCACCGTCACCCCGACCGTACCCCCGACAGAGCGGAAGAGCTGCAAACTCGACGTCGCCAAACCGCGCTGGGTGGCATCCGTGGCGTTCTGAACAGCGATGGTCAACACCGGGTTCAACGGCCCCATGCCCAACCCGACAAGGATCATATACATCATCGCCACCCACAAGGGGGTCTCAACCCCCATGGTGGAGAGCAGCAGAAACCCGGCCGCGATGACCACCGAGCTGAACACGGCAAACCCCCGGTAGGTGACCTTGGTCACCAGGCGCCCGGAGACGATGCTGCTGACGATCGTCGCCAGCATGAGCGGCGTCAACACGTATCCGGCCAGGGAGGCGCTCACACCGATGACCCCCTGGACAAACAGCGGGATGTAGCTGATGGCCCCGAACATCGCCGCGCCAACCAAAAAGCCGAGCGCCAACGAAACGCCGATCACCCGGTTGCCCAACAGGGAAAGCGGCAGCAGCGGGTCCGCGGCTTTCGTCTCCACATACCCGAAGAGCGCCAACAGGACAGCGCTGGCCACAAACAGCGAAACGATCTGGACCGAGCCCCACGGCCATTCGGTTCCCCCCATCACGAGCGCGAGCAGGAGCGCCGACAGCCCGCCCATCAGCAGCACCGCGCCGAGATAGTCGACGGGCTGGTTTCGGCATCCCTTCGTTTCCGGAAGCCCGTAGGCGATCACGACCATCGCCGCCACGCCCAACGGAAGGTTCACCCAGAATACCCAGGGCCACGAGAAATGATCGGTGAGGATCCCGCCGATCGCCGGCCCGGCGATGCTGGCGATCCCAAACACACTGCCAAACAGTCCCTGGACCTTCCCACGCTGATCCGGAGGGAACAGGTCGCCGATGATGGTCAGGGCAACGGGCATCAGCGCCGCCGCGCCCACGCCCTGCAGCGCGCGGAACAAGATGAGCTCCATCATGGTGGAGGCAAAGCCGCACAGGGCCGACCCGGTCACAAACAGCGCCAACCCCAACTGGTACATGCGCCGTCGACCGTACAAATCCGAAAACTTCCCAAAGATCGGGACACACACCGTAGACGTCAACATGTACGCCGAGAACACCCAGCTGTAGTACGTCAGCCCGCCCAACTCCGCGACGATACGGGGCATGGCCGTAGACACAATGGTCGAATCGAGAGCGGCCAGCAGCATGCCGAGCATCAGGGCGGCCAGCACCCATCGCACGCGCGGCTCGGCGCTCGAGACGGCCTCGCCGTGCCGTGGCGTGCGGGTACGCGCCAAAAGGGTCATGGTGTCTCCCCGTCCCTGTTCCTTGCTGTGTTCCATCGTCTCCCTTCCTTTCTCTTTTCCGGGTTTCTCCCTGCTTTGTTAGGTTACCAAATAATTTAGGGACTAAGATTTTGTCTCCGTAAAGCATACGACGAAGCGGCCGTCGCCGTCAACCGGATTTTTCAGCGGCACAGGCCGCGCGCAAGAAAGCAAGAAAAAGAGGGATGCCTTCCGCATCCCCGTTTCCAGCGCACGGTATCCTTTTGGTGTGCCTGCCACTCGACAGCAACGGCAGCGTACACCTTGCTGTGCCATCAGTTTGCCTTTTGTTCAAAATGGCGCTCAAGCGCATCGGCGACCGCGTGGATCACCGCGCTCATCTCGGCCACGCGAGCAGTCGGAACCTCTTTGAAGGCTTCGCTCAAAATGTGCGTGAAGCGCGCCCGCACCTGCTCGACATGCCGCTGCCCGGCGTCGGTCAGCCGCACGTGGACCACCCGCCGGTCATTCCGGCTGCGCACCCGCTCAACCAGCCCCTGCTCCTCCAGCTTGTCCACCATCCCCGTCACCGCACCCGGCGTAATGCCCAAGCGGTCGGAAAGGTCGGAAACCTTGCCTGTCCCGTCCTGGGCCAGATGAAACAACAGCCTGATTTGGCCCGGCGTCAACGCCCCTTCCTGGGCTACCGCCAGGAACACTCGTTTCATCTGCAGATTCAAACGGCGAATGCCATGGCCCAGCGCATGGAGCGCCTGCCCATGGTCTGGCACACGGTTCACGGTCATCGCCCTTTCATGCGAAAACTACCGGGCATCCTCCCGACGACGGTTTGCCTGTTTCCATGGTACGTCCCCTTCACCGATCCCGTCAACGACGGGCTCCGCACGTGCAAGAGAGAACGCGTCGCCCTCGCATCGCCCAAGTGGGCACACGCGCGCGACAGCCGTGCCGTGTAAACGAGGCCCATCCCGCGCACGCGCGGAGGGAACCTCCACTGGAGGCATCGCGTGACGTGGACCTGCTGAGCCATCTTGGATGGGGCTCCATCGTCTGACCTCGCCACCAAGGGCCCCTACTCTTCCTCGTCCCGTCGGTGCGGATTGCGGACGCCATGCAGAAGGATGTCCACCATGAGCGCAATCTCCTCCTCGTCGTCCAGCTTGATCCCCTCGTCCGGAAAGGCGATGTGCTTGAAGAACACATAGCCGGCCAGGAGGGAGAAGCCCACGCGGACAATGACCGCCGGCGGCAGGTTGCGAAACTCGCCGTCGCGGATCTTCTTCTCCACGAACGCCGTCATGAGGGCCCGGGCGCGCTTGGCAATATGTTCGATGATCGCCTCGCGAATCTCCGGATGGAAGGCGGCTTCCTGCAGGAGGATGCGGAACCGGTCCCAGTTCTGCTCCACCAGCTCGAGCCGATTTTTGTACACCCGCCGCAGGGTTTCCTCCGTGGACAACGACGGATCGCCGAAAATCGCCTGCACGTCGCGCAGCATCCGCGGCGACAGAAACTTCACCAGCAGCGGAACAACAACGGCCAGCAAGATGTCCTTTTTCGTCTTGTAGTGGCGAAAGATCGTCCCCTCCGCCACGCCGGCCTCCTTGGCAATTTCGCTGGTGGAGCTGGCGTGAAATCCCTTTTCCGAAAAGAGTTTCACCGCCGCCCGCAGGATGGCGCGCTGCTTGTCGGTCATCTCTTCCTCGTGTTCCAGCTCCGCCAACCATTTGGCCATCGTGTCTTCCCAACGGTCCACCCCGCGTTCCCTCCGTTACCCCAGTCGTTTGCGGAACCGCAGCACGGCCAGCCCGCAGAACAGCAGCGTAAAGGCACACAGGACGAGGGTTTCGGGCCACAGGACATCAAGGCCGACGCCCTTCAGGAAAATGCCGCGCAGGATGACGAGGAAGTGGGTGAGGGGGATCAGCTCACCAAAGGCGTAAATGGGCCACGGCATCGTTTCCCGCGGAAAGATGAACCCGGACAACAAAATGCTCGGTAGGATGAACACAAAGGTCATCTGCATCGCCTGCAGCTGGGTTTTGGCCACGGTGGAAATGAGCATGCCGACAGCCAGGATGGCAACGAGGTACAGCATCCCCAAGCCGATCAGGAGCGACACGCTCCCCTTCACCGGCACGCCGAACCACAGCACGCCGGTGGCCACCACCACGATGAAGGAAAAAAGGCCAATCGCCACGTACGGGGTCAACTTCCCGACAATAAGCTCCACCGGTCGCACCGGCGTCACGATGAGCTGCTCCATCGTGCCCCTCTCCTTTTCCCGCACGAGGGAAAAGGCCGTGAGCAGTGCGGTGACATTCTGCAGGATCAACCCGATCAGCCCGGGGATGTTGAACACCGCACTGTCCATATCGGGGTTGTAGAACACCCGCGTTTCCGCCTCAATCGGCACCGCCAGCCGACCAAGCCCCTCCTTGGCCATTCGCGCCTCTTGCACGGCACGCGCGTGGTGTTGAACGATCAGTTGCGCCGCGGAAAAAGCCGTGCGCGCGGCGGTTGGATCCGATCCGTCGAGGAGCACTTGCACCTTCGCCGGGTGGCCTTCCGCCAGACGTGCCGCGTAGTCGGGAGGAACGACCAGCGCGGCCTTGACCGCCCCGGCGTCGAGGAGCGCCTGGATGTCGCGGTAGCTCGCGGCGGTATACCGGATGTCAAAGGCACGACTTGCCTGGAAGGCGGCAATCAGCTCGCGCGACGCCTTTGATTGGCTCTGGTCCCACACTGCCGTGGGAAGCCGTTCGACGTCGGTGTTGATGGCGTAGCCGAACAACAGAAGCAGCCCCAAGGGCATGACGAGGGCGATGCCCAGGCTGGCCCGGTCCCGGCGGATGTGCAACAGTTCCTTTTTCACAATGGCCCAAAAGCGACGCCAGGACAACCCCCGGCCC